>PWGO01000162.1 GCA_003554525.1 Syntrophomonadaceae bacterium
CGGGGAGCGGCTTGATTTTTAGGTAGATGTTTCCGGTTTTGTGGACAAAGCTGCGGGCCATGTAGTACAATAGCATATTATGTGGTAACTACTCACGGTGTGAAAGCTTAGAGAATAAAAAGACCTCCTTTCAAGAAGCAAGAGGCAAGATACAAGAAGCAAGATAAAAGACCCCCCCACCTTTAATTCCTCCCCCACCAGGGGGGAGGAAGATGTCGAGGCACCAATGTGGGTGCTGCTTGACACCGGGGGGGTAAAGCTACAATTTTTGGGGTTATTTTATACTTCTTTGCCGCGGGCTTTTTTCTTCCCCCCACCGTGGGGGAAGACTAAGATGGGGGGGATACCTTATTAGAGGTCGGAAGTCAGAAGTCAGAAGTCAGAAGTAAAGTTGGTCCCGGTGTAAAGTTACCTTAACCTGAGTAGTTACATTATGTGAAGGTAATATTAGGGGAAGGTAAAGTCCCGTAGAAAAATCAAAGGCATGCAAGGGGTGAGCAAATTGTCGAGGGTGCAGGTGTATGATACTACTTTGAGAGACGGAGCCCAGAGGGAGGGTATATCTCTTTCGGTAAAAGATAAAATTAAAATAGCCCAAAAGCTGGACGAACTGGGTGTGGATTATATCGAAGGAGGTTGGCCCGGTTCCAACCCCAAGGATATAGAGTTTTTCGAGGAAATACAGCAGTTTTCCTTGAAGAATGCTACCCTGACCGCGTTTGGCAGCACCAGAAAACCCGGCGCGAAGGTGCAGGAGGATGACAATATCCGTGCCCTGGTCAGGGCGGGGACGGAGGCGGTAACCCTGTTTGGGAAATCGTGGGATTTTCACGTGCTTAATGCGCTGGAAACGGAGCTGGAAGAAAACCTGGAGATGATTTCGGAAAGTGTTTCTTACTTAAAAGAGCACGGCAAGGAAGTAATATATGATGCGGAGCATTTTTTCGACGGCTTTCAAAACAACCCCGATTATGCCCTGGAAACAATAAAGGCGGCCCGGGACGGCGGTGCGGATATCATTGTGCTTTGTGATACCAACGGCGGTATGATGCCGTGGGAGATGGAAGATATATTTAGAAAGGTAAAAGAAAGTATTTCCACGCCGCTGGGCATACATGCACACAACGATGCGGGGATGGCGGTAGCCAATTCCCTGGTAGCGGCCCGTGAAGGGGCCATGCAGGTACAGGGGACCGTTAACGGTTACGGGGAAAGGTGCGGCAACGCCAACCTGTGTACCCTGCTACCCAACTTGAATTTAAAGATGGAGCGGCAGGGGGTTTCGGAAAAAGCGCTTACCGGCCTGACGGCGCTCTCGCGTTTTGTGGCGGAGCTGTGCAACATTGTTCCTTCTGAGCAGCAGCCGTACGTGGGATATAACGCTTTTACGCACAAGGCGGGCATACACGTAAACGCGGTTAGCAAGACTCCGGAGACCTACGAGCACGTCAAGCCGGAACTGGTGGGCAACAAGAGGAGAATCCTGGTCTCTGAGCTGGCCGGAAAAAGCAACGTGATGCACAAGGCCCGCGAGCAGCAGATAGACTTGCAGGACAGCAGCGAGATAAAAAGAATCCTGGAGAAACTTAAAACCATGGAGTACGATGGGTACCAGTTCGAGGGCGCGGAAGGGTCTTTCGAACTGCTTATCTGGAAAGAAATGAACGCCTACCGTCGCCTGTTTGAGCTGGAAGGTTTCCGTGTAATAGTGGAGCGGAGCAAGTACAACGGAGAGGACCTGGGCGATATTAAATGCGAGGCTACCATTAAGGTTTCCGTGAGGGGCCAGCAGTGTCATACCGCCGCGGAAGGAAACGGCCCGGTGAACGCGTTGGATAACGCGCTCCGCAAGGCCCTGGAACAGTTTTATCCCGGGCTTAAAAAGATTAAACTGGTGGACTACAAGGTGCGGGTGCTGGACGGTAAAGACGGAACCGGCGCAAAGGTGCGCGTGCTGATTGAATCCCGTGATGACGAGAAAACCTGGAGCACCGTGGGTGTATCTCCAAACCTGATAGAGGCCAGCTGGCTGGCCCTGGTGGACAGCATCGAGTACGGGTTGTTTTGTCCCCATGTTTCTACAGTTTCTCAGGATAGCAAATTTCTACTTCAAAAACTGGAAGAAAGCAGGTGATGGGTAATGAAAGAGGAACTGCACCGCAAAGTAACGGCTATAGGAAGCCTGCCGCACCGGGAAGTTTCGGAAGCCATGAAACTGATTGCCGGTAACCTGGAACATGTTCCCCACTGGCCGCAACTGCCTTACCGGAGCTCGAAAGAGGGATTTATAAATCAGTATTTAAACCCCATGCTTGAGCAGGAGCTTATTAGCTTCCGGGAGGGGAAGATATTTTTTAATGACAGCGAGCCCGGGTGGGAAAAGAAGATAATGGGGTATTATGAAAAAGTATTAAAGGTGCAGGAGACAGAAAGCGGCTACGACGTTTTTGCTTTCCCCCGCGAGGCTGCAGCCGGGTTTTACGAATTCCTGGAAAATCCCGTAACCGGCCCCGCTACGCGGATGGTAAAGGGGCAGGTGAGCGGTCCCTTGTCGGTAGGATTGCAGATTACCGACAGCAAGGGCAACCCATCTTTTTATAACGAGCAGCTAAGGGAAATAACCGTGAAAACGCTGGCTTTAAACGCCGCCTGGCAGATAAAGAAGCTGGAGCAGCTGGATTACCCGGTGATGATATTTATGGACGACCCGGGAATCTATTCTTACGGAACTTCCAGCTATGTGGGGCTGGACAAGGGAGATGTACAGGATAGCCTGGAAGAGATCGCTTTGGCGGTAAAGAAAGAAGGCGCAGTAGCGGGTATGCACAGCTGTGCCGGGGTGGACTGGTCTATACCGCTGGAAATACAGCTGGATGTGGTTAACTTCGATGCTTACGATTATTTCACCTCCATGCTGGTCTATGTGGATAACCTGGTGTCGTTTTTTGAAAAAGGTGGTATCCTGGCCTGGGGTATGGTGCCTACTTCGGACAGCATAGAAGGTGAAGATTCTTCTTCCTTGCTTAAGCTGTTGGAGGAAAGGATGGATACCCTGTCGGAAAAGGGAGTTTCCCTGGAAAAGCTGAAGGAACAGATGATATTGACTCCCAGCTGCGGCGCGGGAACCCTGTCCGAGGAACAGGCACAAAAGGTTTACCGGGTGCTGGGTGAAATGGGACGCGGGCTGGAAACTATAATAAAATAATAACGGGGGCGGTAAGTGTTGCAGTTAAAGGATTGCCTGCAGGAGCTTTCCAATGCCCGGGGTGTATCCGGCAACGAAGGGGAAGCTCAGGAAATAATAGAAAAGTATTTGAAACAGCACGTTCACGAGGTGAAAAAGGATGTCCTGGGTAACCTGGTAGGTTACAAGAAAGGCGGGGGACGTTCGCGGAATAAACCTCGACTTTTTTTTGCGGCGCATGCTGACGAGATCGGGTTGATGGTTACCCGGGTGGAAGAAGAAGGTTTTTTAAGGTTTACTACTATAGGGGGCTTCGATCCGCGGACCCTATGGGGTCAGGAAGTTACGGTGCACGGTAAAAACCGGCTGTGGGGTGTAATTGGCCCCCGGCCTCCCCACCTGACTACTACCCGCGAAAGGAAAAAAGAAACCAGGCTGGAACACCTGTTTATTGACACGGGACTTCCCCCGGAAGAAGTAAAAAACAGCGTTAACACGGGGGATCATGTTTCTATAAACCGGGATTTTACCCAGATGGCCAACCGGAGGTACGCTTCGGGTAAGGCGCTTGACAACAGGGCTGGAGTGGCGGCGCTTTTGCTTTTTGCAGAAGAGCTGGCCAGGTTCAAGCACGTTTCCGAGGTGTATTTTGTTTTTACCGCCCAGGAAGAAGTGGGAGCCAGGGGCGCCCTGACTTCCACTTGTTCAGTGGAACCGGACCTGGGCATAGCCGTGGATGTCTGCCACGGCAACATGCCCCGCACCCGCCAGGACGAAACTTTTGAGCTGGGTAAAGGCCCGGTTTTAGGGCACGGTCCTAATATTCACCCTTATATTTTCAAACGCCTGCAAAACACCGCGGAAGAAAACCGGCTGCCTTACATGACAGAACCCCACGCGGGGCCCACCCCCACTGATGCCAGGTCTATACAGATCACCGGGGAAGGGGTAGCCAGCGGGCTGGTTTCCTTGCCCTTGAGGTATATGCATACTTCTGTAGAAGTGGTAAACCTGGATGATTTGGAAGTAATGGCCAAGCTTCTGTCATTGTTTACCGCTTCTGTTGATAAAAAGACCGTGGAGGAGTTAAGATGCTATTACTAGAAAAACTGGTTTCCGCTTCAGGAGTTTCCGGTAACGAGGACGAAGTGCGCTCCTTGCTGAAAAGCGAGTTGGAAAAAAAAGATACAGGTTACCGGGTGGATACCCTGGGCAATATACTGGTAGAAAACCCTGAGGTAGAGCAGCAGGGCCCGCCACGGCTGTTGCTGGCGGCGCACATGGATGAAGTGGGGCTGATGGTCACTTCTATTGAAGATGGCGGGTTCCTCCGTTTTGATAAGGTGGGGGGAATAGACGACCGGGTGCTGGTTTCCAGGAAAGTGCTGGTGGGGAGCAAGAAAACACCCGGGGTAATCGGCTCCAAGGCGGTGCACCTGCAGAAACCGGAGGAGAGGAAAAAAAACTTGAGGGCCGAGGACCTGTATATAGATATCGGGGTCAAGGGTAAAGAAGAAGCTAAAAAATACGTGCAAACCGGCGACTATGTATCTTTTTATTCGCCCCTGCAGGAGCTGGGCCACAGCTGCTACAAAGGCAAGGCTTTCGACGACAGGGCCGGGTGTGCCATACTGTGGGAGTTGCTAAACGAGGGAAGACTTCCCCCCTTTCACGCGGCTTTTACCGTCCAGGAAGAGGTGGGCTTGAGGGGAGCCCTGGTTGTGGGTAATGCTCTGGATTTGGATATGGCCCTGATTGTGGAAACCACTTCCGCCTCGGATGTTCCCGGGTCCAAAGAGCATGAGCAGGTGTCTCGCCTGGGTGCCGGGCCGGTGCTGAGTATCATGGACGCTTCAGTGGTAGTGGATAAAGGGATGCTGGATACCCTTATCCGGGTGGCGGAGGAAAACGAAATACCTTACCAGTTTAGAGGATTTAACGGTGGGGGAACGGATGCCGGTGCTTTATCCCTTTCCCGGGCCGGGGTAAAAACAGCAGTAGTTTCGGTACCCGCACGCTATATACATTCCCCATGTTCCATAATTAACAGGGAAGACTTGCACTACACCCGGAAGCTGGTAGAGCTGTTTGTCAAAGAGGTGAAAGGCAAGAAGTGAGATGCTAACGCTTCACCCTGACAAGCTCCATGGGAAGGTTAAAAATGTTAACAGGGGAGGAGTTGAATGCCATGGAAAAGTTGCTGAAAGAATTGACTGCAGCCTACGGGCCTGCGGGCCACGAGGAGGAGATACGGGAGGTTATAGAGGAGCAGGTAAAAGATTACGTGGACAGCTGCTATACGGATACCCTGGGGAATTTGATAGCGGTCCGGGAAGGAGCAGGGCCGAGGTTGATGGTTGCAGCGCACATGGACGAACTGGGTCTGATGGTAACCCATGTTGATGAAAACGGGTTTCTGCGTATTGCCCGCGTGGGCGGGGTAGTGCCACATATACTGGTAGGACAGAGGTTCGTGTTTTCTAACGGAACCGCCGGGACGATTAATCACGAGAAGATCGACGAGCTTAAAGAGCTGGAGTGGTCCAAACTTTACCTGGATATAGGGTGCAGCAGCAGGGAAGAGGCCGCAGAGAAAGTAAACGTGGGTGATGTGGCGGTTTACGACCAGGAGTTTAAAAACCTGGGTCAACGGTACCTGGGCAAATCCATGGACGACCGGGTGGGATGTGCAGTACTGGTGGAAACTATTAAAAGACTTCCCCGGCAGCTTCCCCAGGAAGTGATCTTTGTTTTTACCGTCCAGGAAGAGCTAGGGTTGCGCGGGGCCAGGACTGCGGGGTATGCCCTGGAGCCTTCTTATGCCGTGGCGGTAGATGTGACCAGGGTAGGTGATACCCCCGAATCCCTGGTGATGGATGTTTCCCTGGGGAAAGGGCCTGCGGTCAAGATAAAAGACAGTTCCCTTATTACGCACCACGGAGTGAGGGAGATAATGTTTTCCCTGGCGGAGAAAAACGGGGTGGAATATCAGAGAGAGGTTTTGGAAAGGGGAGGCACCGATGCCGGCTCTATCCAGTTAACAAGGGAAGGCGTGCCTTCCGGGGTGCTTTCCATTCCCTGCCGCTATGTGCATACTCCTTCGGAAATTGTGGATAAAGGGGATGTGGAAAACGCGGTTAACCTGCTGGAGCAGCTTTGCCTTTACCCGTGGAAAGAAGTTTAAACTTAAACTTAAACTTCAACTTAAACTTCAACTTAATCTTTATAACTACTCATTAGGCTCTATGTGGATAATGGCAACTTGACCTCGGGTCTAATTACCCATAAGAGGGTCTTTTCTTTTTCATCTTTTAATTCTGACTTCCGACCCCTGATTTCTAACCTCCAAAAAAGTATCCCCCCATCTTAATCTTCCTCTTATGTGGGGGGCTTTGATTCTCTAAGCTTTCACACCGTGAATAGTTATAATTACCATTACCAGGCAAAATATAAGGTGAATTCAACTATTCAGGCTGGAGGCTATTTTGTAACCTGGCTTTTTCTTCTTCAATCAGGTTTTTCCTGAGTATTTTGCCCACTGTTGATTTGGGTAACTCTTCCCGGAATTCTATAGTCCTGGGCACCTTGTAGTGGGCCAGGTTCCTCTTGCAATATTCCACGATTTCTTCTTCAGTCAGGTTTACGCCTTCTTTTAAAACCACGTATGCTTTCAAGGTTTCGCCGCGGTATTTGTCCGGCACACCGGCTACTGCCGCTTCTTCCACCCTGACGTGGGAACAGAGAACATTTTCTATTTCCCGGGGGAAAATGTTGTATCCCTTGTAGATTACCATCTCTTTTTTGCGGTCCACCAGGTAAAAGTAACCGTCTTCATCCATCCTGGCAATGTCACCGGTGAGAAGCCAGCCGTTTCTTATGCTAAGGCTGGTGTCTTCAGGGCTGCGGTAGTAACCTTTCATTATCTGAGGCCCGTAAACAGCCAGTTCGCCACTTTCCCCGGGGGGTAATACTTGCCCGGGGTTTCCTATATCAACAATACAGGCGTCAGTATTGGGCAGAGGGATGCCTATACTGCCTTCTTTCCTGTAGCCATAAACAGGGTTGCTGTGCGTTACCGGTGCAGCTTCGGTTAAACCAAACCCTTCCACCAGGGAAGTGCCCGTTAGTTCTTCGAATTTTTTTTGAGTATCCAGCGGTAGGGCGGAGGCACCGCTTATGCATGCTTTCAGGGAGGTAAGGTCGTGTTTGCGGGCCAGCGGAGAATTAACAATGGCGTAGTAGAGGGTGGGCACCCCGGGGAACAGGGTGGGCCTTTCTTTTTCTATAAGCTTCAGGATAGCCTCCAGGTTAAACCGGGGAAGCAATATTAAATTTCCGGCGTAAGTGGTAGACATATTAAGACAGGTAGTAAGCCCGTAGCTGTGGAAAAAGGGGAGCACTGCCAGGGTTTTTTCGGCAGCTCTCACCAGGTCGGGCATGAAGGTTCCCACCTGTAGTGTGTTGGCAACCAGGTTCCTGTGGGTGAGCATTACCCCCTTGGGTACTCCGGTAGTTCCCCCCGTGTACAGTATACAGGCGGTGGTATCCAGGTCTTCAACCAGGGAGACTTTCTGGGAGGATTGATTACCTATAAAGTTGTGAAAACGGGAGTCCGAAGCATGTATCTTTACCCTATCTCCTTCCTTTTTTTCTTGAGTGAAAGTATAGGCCCACCTGGTAAAGGAAGGGAAAAAATCTTTAACATTGGCCGCGACAACTTTTTTTAACCAGGTATTTTCCTTCAAGGGTTTGATAGTATTATAATAGCGGGTGAGCGTAACCATAATTTCCGCCCCGGAGTCGATTAACTGGTGCTCTATTTCCCTTTCCGTGTAAAGCGGGTTGAAAGGCACCGGGGTAAAACCGGCTTGCATTGCCCCAAAATAAGCGATAATAAATTGCGGAATGTTGGGGAGGTGAATGGCAACCCTGGCCCCTGATGATAAATTTGAAGATAAGAGGGCATGGGAAAACTGGTTTATAAATTGTCCCAGCTCTTTGTAAGTGAGGGTAGCCCCCATAAAACTTACTGCGGTATGACCCGGGTATTTGGCGATGTTTTCGTGTAGCAGCTGGGGCAGCGTTTTTTTGGGAATGTTTATTTTCTGGGGTATGCCCGGTTCATAAAATCTTAACCACGGTTTTCTTTCGGTTTGAAGCAGTTTTTCCACTATCATTTTAATCATCCTCCTGTATGGTATAAATATACTGTATGAAAATGTATTAAGCGGGGATAATTTAAGATAAATCCACCCGGAATATTATTTCTTTTTTTACCTGGATAATCCCTTTATTTTTTTTTATTTCTTAATACCGGGTTAAAAAAGGAGTTTTGTCGGTAACTACTGGAAGATGTAATATATTTCATTTGACGATTGACATAAGCCAAAACTACATGATAATATTTTTCAAGAAAAACAAAATATTATTTATATTAACAATTATTAATAAAGTAATACCCTAATCATAAACGTTATTTACATATTCCGGAGTAATAAAATCGTTTTGTTTTTAGCTTTTACTTTACGCCTTATAGGGGAGGAGGCTGATAAATACTTTAATAATTCTTTACCTCTCCAGTATAAACACCAAATAAAGCTACTAAAAAATAATCATTATATAACTATAACTATAACTTAACCATAACTATAACCATAACCATAACCATAAGCTTTAAATTATTTTTATGTCTACAAGTATAATAAAAAATGTATCAAAAATATTAATGAAAAGGATTTGATATTATGAGTAAAGATATATTTGAAAAATGTAATGATTTTAAAAACATGTTAAGGGCTTTTTTGTTAAACGATGCTGAAATGTCTAATATTAACTCAAGTCTGGATTTAACAAAAGAAGAAGACCTGGATTACCTGGCATACGATTTTTATGTTGGTGGCGGGCCTATCAATAATGGTGGCCCTACAATGACTTCGGAAAATGGAAAACATTATTATCAGTTTAGCACCAACGATTATTTGGGACTCAGCCAGAATAAAGATATCCATGATTTCTCTGTTGAATTTATGAGAAAATATACTATTGGCTCACCTATGGGATCACGGCTCCTTTCAGGAAGTATTCCGCTTCACAGGCAGTTTGAAGCAGAAATTGCAGAGTTTAAAAAAACAGAGGAATGTTTAACTTTTTCTACAGGTGCAAATGCAATGCTTGGGGCAGTAGCATGTCTTGCTGATAAAGAAGACTTGCTTATTTTAGACCAACTGGCACACGCAAGCTTAAATTGCGGCGCAAAAATTTCCGGCGCTGAAATAAAGCGATTCAAGCACAATGACCTTAACGAACTTGAAGATATATTGAAAAAATCAGATAGTAAAAAGGGTAAATTGATAGTGATTGACGGTGTTTACAGCATGACAGGAGATATTGCACCACTAAAAGAAATCTGTGACCTTAAAGATAAATATGGTGGACGCCTTTTTATGGACGATGCACATGGAAATGGAGTTCTGGGTATAAACGGTGGTGGACTTGCTGAGCTGGAAGGATTGGAGGAACGAATTGATGTTCAGGCCGGGACTTTCAGTAAAGCTTTTGGCTCCAACGGCGGTTTTATCGCTGCCAATAGAAATGTGATAGAATTTATTGGGTTTTGGGCCCCAACTTTAATGTTTACTAAGGCTCCTTCAGCTCTTACTACGGCAGTTAACATGAAGGCTTTGGAAATAATTAAATCAGGTTATAGATTAAGAAAGAAACTCTATGAAAACACTTCCTACCTTCAAAACAAGCTGTTAAGCATGGGTTTCGACCTTGGGGATACATGCACTCCTATTTCACCCATTACTTTTTCCGGCCACATTGCTATATACCTGTGTCATGAGTTGAGAAATAATTATGGTATCTGGGTAAGCCCTGTTGTATACCCGGCAATACCCCTTGGAAAATCTGTGATAAGGGTTATTTCTACAATTCTTCATACCAAAGAACACATGGATTATTTTTGTGAAAGCCTTTGTGAAGCTTACAATAAAGTAGC
>PWGO01000157.1 GCA_003554525.1 Syntrophomonadaceae bacterium
AGGATATGCAAAGGATTCACGCTCCTGACATGGTGGAATTTTTTATTTGAATTCTATAATAATCATTGCCAATTTACACTGATTTGTCAATACTTATCACCGGAAAGGTGTAAGGAAGATTATACTTACAATTTAACTAACAAAGAAGGTTTTTAAGTTACATAAGGTTTTTAAGCTGCAAGAATAGAATTTAAATAATACCCTAAAGTTAAAACGGTTTAAAAATATTGACCTGTTTTAATGGCTTACGGCTGAAGTACAGGTTCAAGTAAAAGAAGAGCAGGAAGAGGAAAGGGGGTGGCAGGACAAAATGAGGGTTCAAAAACGACTATTTTTAGGACTTTTTCTTCTGTTTTCTTTTCTTCTCCTTTCCCTGTTGATTTATTTTATTTATTTTTTGCAGGCTCCTGATGCAACTGTCTTCAAGGTGTCGTTTATTATTATAATAGCAGTGCTGCTTGTTACCACTGCGGTATCCTTCCTGATTTTGGGGGTCATGCTTTTTGTGGTGCTGAAAGGCACTTCTTCCCCCGCCTTGAACTATGTGGTAGAAAAAGGAGTAATAATATTATACCCTCTTATCTTCCAGCTGGGCAGGGCAATGCGAATCACTCAGGATATTATTCAAAGGTCGTTTATAGAAGTTAACAACAGGCTGGTTGAAACCAGGAGAATACGGGTTAAGCCAAAGGAGATACTGCTTCTTTTGCCTCACTGCATACAGGATTATGACTGTACCCACAAGGTTACCGGGGATCCCTTTAATTGCAAACGCTGTGGGAAATGCCCCGTGTCTGATATTTTAAACCTGGTGGAAAGGTGGCAGGTGGAGGTTAAAATTGTTGCGGGGGGGACGCTGGCCCGGGAAGCAGTTAAGAGAATAAGGCCCCGCTGTATAGTAGCTGTAGCCTGTGAAAGAGACCTGTCAAGCGGTATACTGGATAGTTTCCCTATCCCTGTTTGGGGGGTTTTAAACGAACGCCCCCTGGGTCCCTGCCATAATGCCAGGGTATCCATGGAAGCCTTAGAGGAAAAAATTGCATGGATTGTCCGGGGGCAGCAGTCATAGTATTTAGCATGGTGATATAACCGTGCCGGGTAATAAAATTGTTTAATCTTTTAATCTATAGAAACGGGGTGATAACGTGAGCCTGGAACAGGAAATCAGGGAATATGCCCTGGATGTTGGTTTTGATGAGGTGGGTATAACCACGGCGGAACCTTTTAAGCAGTTAAAGCAGGCTTTACAGGAGAGACACGAACACTACTACTGGGTAAGTGACGGTCTGCTGGAGTTAAGGAGTGCTAGCGATCCGCGGAATATACTTCCCTCGGCCAAATCCGTAGTGGTTTTACTGTACGACTATTACAAGCTGTCTTACCCTCCTTCCCTTTTGGGTAAGATAGGAAAAGCTTATCTTTCCCGGCTTTATGTAAGTAAAAAACGTATGTTTGGGGCAAGGCTAAAACTGGTAAGAGATTTCCTGGAGCAGAAAGGGATGAATGTAGGGATAAGGCCTGCCATGGCTGAGAGACAGGCAGCCGTGCGTGCCGGCCTGGTCAGTTTTGGTTATAATACTTTTGTTTATGCCCCCGGGCGGGGCAGTTATGTAGTTCCCGTAGCCATTGCTGTAGACAGGGAGCTGGCACCTACGCAATCTACCTCTTCTTCACAAGAATGCTCGGAAAATTGCCGAAAGTGTATAGAAGCGTGTCCCACGGGGGCACTGTATGAACCCTATAAAATGAATCCATTAAATTGTATTGCTTTTCATACTTATGCTACCGGTAATTTCCCTGACGTCCCGGAACAGATACCTTATTCTGTACGTGAAAACATGGGAACCTGGATTTACGGTTGTGATGTTTGCCAGGATGTGTGTCCCCGCAACCAGAAGAAGCAGAAGCATGAGCTGCCCCCCGATGGATACTTAATGGAAAAAAGCAAGGAAATAACTTTGTTGAACCTGCTGCATATGGATGATAGATTTTACCTGGAAAAGGTTCAACCCATGTTGTACGGTTATATCTGGAATAAAAGCATCTTGCAAAGAAATGCGGCGATAGCTCTTGGAAATACCGGCGACGAAGGCTATGTTGATGAACTGGCCCGTTCTCTTAACGACCCGGAGGAGATGGTGCGGGCCTATGCTTCCTGGGCTATTGGTAGAATTGGGGGCGGCAAGGGACGATCCCTGCTGGAGAAACAAGGCAGTAAAGATGATTCCGAGTTGGTTAAGATGGAAGTAAAGAATGCCCTGGAGCTGGCATAAACACTACTACATTTAACATAATATTAAAAAGTAAACAAGAAGGGGGAAGAAGAATGGAAAAGTGTACGCACAGCAAAATCAATGTTGAAGAAGTATGCAACTGCACTTATCCGGGTTGCCCCCGGAAAGGACTTTGCTGCGAATGCCTGCACTACCACCGGAAAAAGAACCAGCTGCCGGCCTGTTATTTTGACGAAGAGACGGAGAAGACTTATGACCGTTCTATACGCAGGGCCCTACCTTGATCCTGCAACAGTTGATTAATAGTTAATTAATGTAAATATAGAGTTTTTTGAAAAAAGCTCTTGAAACCAAGAGCTTTTTTCTTTAATAAAAAATTTTGGCGTAGTATCATTGACTTTTCCGCTGTATTTGCTAAAATTGAACTTGACATTTTTAGACGGTTTGGCTAATTTGTCTTTTGTAAATTTAAAAAAAGGAGGTATTGAAATGAGCGCTTTGGGCCGTCATATTATAGCTGAGCTTTACGGGTGCCCGGAAGAGACGCTGAACAATTTGCAGAGCATTAAGCAGGAAATGGTTTTGGCAGCTAAAAAAGCCGGTGCGGAAGTAAGAGAGACTGCATTTCACAAGTTTGATCCCCAGGGCATAAGCGGGGTAGTAGTGATTTCGGAATCGCATCTTACCATTCATACCTGGCCCGAACTTGGATACGCAGCGGTAGATGTTTTTACCTGTGGCCAGTCGGTGGATCCCTGGTTATCGTGCCACTATCTGAAAGATAACCTCTCAGCTAATAATATGGCTGCCAGGGAACTAAAGCGCGGTATTTTTGAGCACGAGGTGGAACACAAGCCGGCAGCTAACTACTAGCTGGAGTAGTTGGGCGCGGGTTATTATATATGTCTGGTGAAATGTATCAAGGAGGTTAATATGGCCGCTCCAGAATGGAACTGGTTTATTGAATATTCCAGCCCTTATCAGGCACACATGCATGCCGTGAAGAAGTACATTTACATGGGAGAAACGGCGTATCAAAAAGTAGAAATAGTAGATACATTCACTTTCGGGCGCTGCCTGATTCTGGACGGCAAGATTCAATCTTCGGAATTTGATGAGTATATTTACCACGAAGCGTTGGTGCACCCTGCTGTCGCTGTACATCCTGCACCCCGCAGTGTGTTGGTAATGGGAGGCGGAGAGGGAGCTGTTCTCAGGGAACTTTTAAAGTACCCTTTCATTGAGAAGATAGTTATGGTGGATATTGACCGGGAAGTTGTAGAGCTGTGTAAAAAATATCTTCCATCCTGGCACCAGGATAGTTTTTCTGATGAAAGGGTAAAAATAGAGTTCAGAGATGCCCGGCGATACCTGGAAAGCAGCAGTGAAAAATTTGACATAATAATTAGCGACATCACAGAACCGGTAGACAGTGGGCCTTCTTACCTGTTATTTACCCGCGAGTTTTACCGGGTTTTAAAGAGCCGGCTGGAAGAAGAGGGTGTGTTTTCCCTTCAGGCCGGCTCTTTAAGTATGGCCCTTCTGGATGTGCACCCTCCTATCCGAAATACCCTGCAGGAATGTTTTGAAACAGTGCGCTCTTACCATGCTTTTATACCATCTTTTGATACAACCTGGGGGTTTGTTGCCGTTTCCTTAAAAAATGACCCGGCAGTTCTTGAACCGGCCCTGGTGGATGAAAGATTAAGTTATGCCAGGGGCGACTTTCGTTTTTATGACGGGGAAACGCACCGTTGCGCTTTTTCCCTCCCCAGGAACGTAAGGCAAGCTTTTGAAAAGGATAAAAGGATAATCGAGGATGCGAAACCTTTAACTGTCTATTGAGAAAAATAGCCCGGGAATAAATGTAGTACCCGCGCTGGCAATTGTGGTTGTTTCATAAATTTAGAAGGAGGTGTCAGGTAATGGAAAAAACACTGGTTTTAATTAAACCCGATGCGGTGCAGAGGGGATATTGCGGAGAAATAATAAGCAGGCTGGAGCGTAAGGGGCTAAAAGTTGTGGCGGCAAAGATGATACAAATGTCCCGTGAAATGGCTTCTAAACACTACCAGGAACATGAGGGAAAGAGCTTTTATGAAAGCCTAATAAATTTTATAACCTCCGGACCTGTTGTAGCCATGGTTTGGGAAGGGCCCGGTGCGGTAACCCTGGTTCGAGCCCTTATGGGAGCAACCGACCCGCAGAAAGCCGACCCGGGAACCATAAGGGGAGACCTGGCGGTTTTTACCGGCAACAATCTAATCCACGGCTCCGATTCCCCGGAAAGTGCAGAAAAAGAAATAAACCTGTTTTTTGAGCCGGAAGAAATACTGGATTACGAAATGTCCCTGTCTTCCTGGATAAACGGGTAATTTACCATTATCCCATAGAACCCGGGTAGTTATGAAGGTCCAGGGGCAGGAGTATAGCTTTCTGCCCTGCCCTGCCCTGCCCTGCCCTGTTTTGTTTATACTTCCACAGGTAAAATAGATATTGACAAAGAGATTTTTTTGGGCTAAAATATAACCAAGTTGGTAATAATTAAACCGTTTGCAAGGAGTTGATTTTAATGAATGCAAAATGCCCAGGTCAGGATACCCGGTACTGGAAAGCAGAGGATATCAGGGAGGAAGAATGCCCTTACTGCGGACATTTTATTGAGTTTTGGAAAACCGACATCCGCCTGCGCTGCGATAACTGTGGTAATAAAGTAGCCAATCCCGGTTTTGACCTGGGTTGTGCACAGTGGTGTTCTTATGCGGAATACTGCCTGGGAGACATTAAAAGGGGCTACCCGGAACCGGAAACGGTTAAAGACTGGTTGAAAAAAGAAGCATCCGGGATTTTGGGAGAAGAACATGTAGAAAAATTACAGGAACCCCTTAAGTCTGCCGGGAACAAAGCCGCTTCTTATAAGGCGGAAGGCTTGCTGGTGATTGCTTCTATGTACCTTCGTATTCTCTCCAGCTGGCCTATCCAGCTTAACCTGGTTTCCGAAAATTCTAAGGTTTTGGATAGTTCCCGCCATGTAATTGCTGCGGACTGCACTTCCTTTGCCTATCCGGGTTTTCAGCAAGAACTGCTGCGCGGGGATACTCTCTTGATAGGTTGTCCCAAGCTGGATGACGCTGCCTCGTATTTAGAAAAGCTGACCGGTGTGTTTAAAACCTGGCCGGTAAAAGAAGTTACCGTAGTAATTATGGAAGTTCCATGCTGCAGCGGGATGCACCAGCTGGTAGAAAAAGCAAAGAAGAATTCCGGTGCTGATTTTGAATTAAACCTGGTTGTAGTGGGCATTAACGGGGAAACTAAAGAAGAAAGGAAGGTTGAAGAGCCATCCTAAAAATTCCAGCAGGAGCACAGCCGGTTTACTGCCTGGTCTATGGCTTTTTGGCCCGGGCCAGGTCTTTTACTGTAGTTTTATCAAAAACTTCCAGCATTTTTTCCTGCGCTTCAACCCATACATCCCGTAGCGGGCATTGCTCCTTATTTTGACAGGGAGCATTCTGCAACAGGCAACGGGTTACCATCAAGGGGGTGTCAAACTGCTCGATAACATCGCGGATGGTTATTTGAGCGGGATCCGCTTTAAGGTATACCCCGCCGCTGGCTCCCCGGGTACTTTTTACCCAGCCGGCTTTGCTGAGTTGAGAAACAAGCTGAACGATTAAGCTGGAAGGGATATTCTGGCGGCAGGCGATTTCCCTGGTAGTGGTGTTTTCCCCTTTTTCCAGGGAGGCCAGGTCAGTAAGTGCGCTTATAGCGTATTCGGCTTTTTTTGAAACTAACATGTTTTTGTTTTCCTTTCTCCATATTTTTCAATTGATTTTTATTCCATAAACAGTACCATTCCTGATGTACAGTAATCTTTTCCGCAGCCAGTTTTATCTTGCAGCTATAATGCTTAAAATAAATTGTATCAAAATGAGTGCAGGAAGCAATATGGTATAAGTAACTCTTTAAAAATTAGAATAAATCTTATAAAATTAAAGTATATTTCCCTATAATAAAAATACTAAAGGTTTTTAAGCCCAGGCGAAGATAAATGTTGTATAATGGTGATAATAATATATTACGGATTTCCGGAAGGGGGAGCCGGTTTGAACAAAAAAACTAGAAGGGCCTTTCTTTTGATTGTATTGGTGCTTGTGGTCTTTTACTTTTTTTCAACGGCCCTGGTTTTGGCCCGCCAGGATCAGGATCAGGAACAGGATCAGGAACAGGATCAGGAAAGAGTAATATATAAAGCTTATCTTGACGAAGGTGAAACTATTACTAAAGGTAATGCCGGGTATGTAAAAAGGGTTATAGAGGAAGCGGAGCAAAATGAAGCAGAAGCGGTAGTAGTAATGCTGAATACCCCGGGGGGCCTGGTTGATGCCACTTTTGAGCTTATGGAAGCTTTTCTTAATGCTGATGTGCCTGTAGTAGTTTATGTAGCTCCACATGGAGCCATGGCGACTTCGGCGGGGGCTTTTATACTGTTAAGTTCGGATATTGCAGCGATGGCCCCGGCTTCCACTGTAGGGGCGGCTGAACCGGTTATGATGTCTCCGGAAGGACAGGAAACGGTGGAGGATAAAACCGTTAATGTAATTGTTAAAAAAAGCAAGGAAAATGCCCGTAAAAAAGGAAGGCCACCGGAGGTAGCAGAAAAATTTGTAACTGAAAACCTGAAACTAGGTGTGGATGAGGCCCTGGAAAAAGGTGTGGTGGAATTTAAGAGTGCTTCACTGGAAGAACTGCTGCAGGATATTGACGGTTATACGGTGGAAAAAAGAGGCCAGGAAATTACTATAAACAGTGCGGACGCTTCTTTGGAAGAGAGCGGGTTAAATACCAGGGAACGTATACAGCACTGGGTAAGCAATCCCCAGATAGCATTTTTAATGATGATGGCGGGAATGATGCTTCTTTACATTGGTTTCAGCAACCCGGGGACTTTTGTGCCGGAAGTTATAGGCGGCATTTCTCTGATTATGGCAATATACGGCATGGGGCTTTTTGAAACCAGTACTACGGGTATAATTTTAATGATCCTGGGAATAGGCTTAATTATTGCTGAAGTTTTTGTAACCGGTTTTGGCATTTTTGGTATTGGTGGGGCTGTTTCCCTGCTCGTTGGGGCCCTTCTTTTGCCTGCGCAGGAAGAGCTTATAGGTGCTGACTGGTATCGTACTTTTGCAGTTATAGTACTGGGTACAATAGGGGCTTTTGCCCTGATTGTGCTGGTGGTGGTACAGAGAGTTGTTAGTAGCCGCAGGCAGGGGAAAAGGGAAAAAGATTCTATTTTTGCCGCGCCTGAGTGGGGTGTAGTAGTGGCAGAATTGAACCCGGAAGGAATGGTAAAAGCCAGGGGAGAAAACTGGAGGGCCCGGAGTGTAGAAGGAGAAACCATCACGGAAGGAGAAGACGTTGAAGTGGTGGAAACCCGTGGTTTGATGCTGCTGGTTAAACCCCGGAAATAAATGTACCCGGGTAACGGCCCGGGCAGTCGTTTAAGTTGACCCAATTGCCAGCCTGTTTAACTGAAATTTAGCCAAGAACCTGCCCTTGAAAACTGAAACAACAGCGTAAGTTTGCTGGAGGTAGTTAACAATAATAGGTAAAAGAAAAGGAGGTTAATGCTGATGATGGCAGAAATACTTTTTATAGTAATTGCCGTGGTGGTTCTGTTTTTGATGTCGGCCATTAAAGTAGTAAAAGAGTACGAGAGGCTGGTTGTTTTCCGGCTGGGGCGGCTTATTGCCCAAAAAGGACCGGGGATAGTGGTCATTATTCCCGTAGTGGACCGGCCGTTCCGGATTTCCCTTCGTATTGTAACGTTGGACGTTCCCACCCAGGAAGTTATTACCCGGGATAATGTTACCTGCAGCGTTAACGCAGTGGTTTACTACCGCGTGGTAGATCCTAACCGTTCCGTGGTTAACGTGGAAGAATACCGTATGGCTACTGCCCAACTGTCTCAGACCACGCTTCGCAGCGTGGCCGGTCAGGCGGAGCTGGACGAACTGCTTGCGGAAAGGGATAAGCTGAACCAGAAGATCCAGCAGGTGCTTGATGAAGCTACCGATGCCTGGGGAATAAAAGTAACTGCGGTAGAAATAAAAGACGTGGTAATACCGGAAGGACTGCAGCAGGCTATTGCCCGGCAGGCCGCAGCGGAAAGGGAAAGACGCGCCATTGTTATACAGGCGGAAGGAGAAAAGCAGGCAGCGGAGAGGATTGCCAGCGCGGCCCAGGTATTATCCGGCCAGGAGGGTGGTATGTTTGTGCGGATGTTGCGTACTGTTCCGGAGATTGCCCACCAAAAAGGTAATATGATTGCTTTCCCGCTGCCCATGGAGTTAAGGTACCTCTGGGAAAGCGCAAAAGGAGAAGATGAGCGGAAGTTAGAGGAATAGGAAACAAGCATTTAACATTGGTTGACTTTTGGCTTTTTAGCAGGTATAATAATTCGTGCAGTGCCGGGGAGCTGATTTTTGTTTCTGCCTGGCACTGCAGTTAAGAACGGATTTATCATGCGAGCGTGGCGGAAAGGCAGACGCGCTAGGTTCAGGACCTAGTGGGCATTCGCCCGTGTGGGTTCAAATCCCACCGCTCGCACCACTGCTGGAAGCCCCTGTTGAAGGGGCTTCCATTTTTTAAGTGCTGATTTGCCCGGTTTTAATTAGATATTTGCAGGAATGGTTTATTTTTGATAAAAAAATAATAACAGAATTTTAAATAGAATAAATTTTAATATAGTTATTTAACCTCCAGAAAAGGACTCTTTATTTTTACTGGAGAATTGTTTATTTCAACAACGTAAAAAGGAGGAATAAAAATGTCTTCTAACATTGCCCTGGTAACAGATTCCACGGCTTACCTGACGGAAGAAGAAAAGCAAGAATACGGGGTGGAAGTGGTTCCTTTGACCATAAACTTTGAAGACGGAACCATGGTTGACGGTATTGTGGACAGCAGGGAGTTTTTCAAGCGGGTGGATTCCTGCTCTAAAATACCTTTTACCTCCCAGCCTTCCGCGGGAGAATTTAAAGAGTGTTACGAAAAGTTAATTGCGGAAGGGAAAGAAATTATATCCATTCACATATCCGGGAAACTTAGCGGCACCGTGGAAAGTGCCAGAACGGCAGCCGGTATGGTGGATGAAAGCAAGATTTCCGTGGTAGATTCTTTTTTACTGGCCGGCGGGCTCTCTTACCTGGTACAAGCTGCTGTAAAATGGGTCCAGGAAGGACAGGGCAGGGAAGAAATTGTAAAGCGGCTGGAAGAAGAAAAAAGGAAAATTAAAATCATATTTACTCCCGCAACACTGGAATACTTGAAAAAGGGAGGACGCATAGGCGGAGCGCAGGCCCTTCTGGGAACTATACTGCAGATAAAACCGGTATTAATTATTGAGGAAGGCTATGTAGATATTTTGGACAAGGTCAGGACCCGCAAAAAAGCTGTAAACAGGCTTTTACAGGAAATTCCCCGGGACAGCAAGGAGTTGTATAT
The DNA here is from genome assembly GCA_003554525.1 of Syntrophomonadaceae bacterium. Taxonomy (GTDB): domain Bacteria; phylum Bacillota; class Dethiobacteria; order DTU022; family PWGO01; genus PWGO01. Next base: position 9,741 of record PWGO01000157.1, read on the forward strand.
TACTGCCAGTTATGTACAGGTGGAAGAAGAGGCTTATCAGCTTAAAGAACTGGTGGAGCAGGAAGTTCCTCACGCAGAAATAGAAGTAAAAGAGCTGGGACCGGTGATCAGTATACACGGGGGGCCACAGCTGGTTGGCCTTATTATCTGGCCACATGCATGATACAACACCGAGGGAGGGAGGACAAGTGGAAGAAACCACCTTGACCCAGGAAGAATATAAAAAAATGATTATCGGGGCCAGCTATTATTTCCAAAGGGAAAAAGAGGCAATAAATTCCTTAAATGTATTTCCTGTACCTGATGGTGATACGGGCAGCAACATGAGTATGACTCTAGAGGCCGCGGCCAGGGGAGCACGGGAATATGAAGGCAGTTCCAT
>PWGO01000021.1 GCA_003554525.1 Syntrophomonadaceae bacterium
CACCATCACGATGATAGGTATCCCGCGGAATTGGGCAAACTTCCAGGACAGCAGCGAAAGAAACGACCTAGAAGAAGAGGTACCAGAGGGAAAGGTCGAAAAATTAATTACAGCTAGAAAGGATTTTAGCTCACCCCTGAGAGCTCCCCTTTAAGGTTGCAGCTCCCCCAAAAAGGGGAATCTATGTACTTTTAGCAGTCCATAAATTTTGTGTTTCGGAAGGAGGGATAATAGTATGCAGGAATATCTATCTGTTAGGGAAGTTTTAGCAAGGCTGGAAGACCTCAAAGAAGAAGGATACCGATATATCCCCATTACAGATATGCTATTTCACATCTTAGAATTAGAAGATAATGACTTAAAAAAAATCTCGCAAGCCGATTCAAGCAAATAATCTATGCGCCGTGCCATACGGCGCTTACATATATATTTAGATAAAGTTTGTTTCCTTTACCTAAAAAAAGGAGTTGATGCCTATGAAGGTAAAAAGACTAACTAAAAAGAAGTTTAATGTAGTAGCCTCTCCTGTTCGCAGGAGGGATCAAATGCCGATCAGAAGGTTGCAAAAAGGCAAATATGAGATCTCAGTGGACACAGGTCAACGTTATTCAAATGGTAGGAAAATATATCGAAGGGAGCGGATCACTGGCAACGAAAAAGATGCCAAGCGGAAAGAAAGGAATATGCAGGAGCAGATCCTGCAGGAGCTTCAGCAACTTAAGGAGCAACAACATCCTCAACAAAAAAATAGCAAAAATACACCGTCGTTTCAAGAGCTTGCAGAAAGGTGGTTGTCAATGCAGGAAAGCCTAAAGAAAGAGTCCACACTAAGGAGATATCGCCAAATATTAAATAATGAAATATTGCCCATATTTGGAAAAATGCAAATAGACGAAATTACACCTGACCATGTAGAGGATTTTTACTACAATCCTGAAAAGAAGGGCAAAGCTCTTCATAACCACAAGTCCATTATCAACACGGTAATGGAGCAAGCAAAAAAGAAGAAATATATTAGCGGTGAACACTACAGGAATATAGCAGAAATCCCAATTCCTAGCTGGGAATCAAAAGAGGTAAACTGCTTAAAAGATGACAAAGATATAGCCGATCTGCTATTTCAACTTTGGCTTTTAGAAAGTGTTTTGTTTGTTCCAACCTATATAGCAACCGCCACAGGGGGAAGGAGAGGGGAAATATGTATGTTGCAGTGGATACACATAGACTTTGATAATCTTATCATTACATTCATCAAAATGAACACGAAAAACAAAGAAACAAGAACAGTAAAAATTACTGAGGTTGAAGGGGATATGCTAAGGGAAGTTAAAGAATATAGGAACGCCTCTGATCATGATTATGTATGTATTAACAGTCTTGGCAATCCCACGAACCCAGAGACACTCTCCTCAAACTTCCGAAAAATGGCAAGAAAGTTAGGCTACAATATCAATTTCCATTCCCTGAGGCATTCCCACAACGTGATTCTGCAGTACAACGGACTCACTAGACGATATATTCAGGAAAAGATGGGATGGAAAGACTCACGAATGCTTGATCGATATTCTCACATCATAGAAGATCGGGAAGATCCAGTTGCTGCTGAAGCAATACAAAATATAACTTCTAAACTCAAAAGCAAAATTGACACAAACTCTGACACAAACAAAGAAAATGGCCCTCCCAAAGGAGAGCCGAATTCCGATATGTAGTGGAGCCGACATGGGGAGTCGAACCCCAAACCTGCGGATTACGATTCCGCTGCTCTGCCAGTTGAGCTATGCCGGCTTGCATCCTTATTTTAACCTAAAAACCCCGTCATTTCAAGGGTTTTGAGGAATTGCTTTTTCTGGAAGATCAGGTCCGGTATCCAGCTGTGTGTCAAATATGTGTCAAATAGTATCGTTATCTTCACGGCCTACTATTTTGGCGCTTTCTCTTTCAGCAACTTCGAAGTCTTTTTCTGGTTCTTTTTCTCCGTGCAAAAAATTTTGAAATATCGTTCCCAGTAATTTATTGCCTGCTTTTTCTACGTGCCAGTATATATTTTATGTAAAGCTTGTCATAAAATATATTCAAGATATTTGCTCAGCGCATAAAGTACAATTTAAAGCTCTTTGGTCGCATTGACCAAAGAGCTTTTTTGTGCAGAAGCACGAGCTGCAGTAATATACATCAGCACATTTTGCAGCAGCCTCCTGGTTTTTTAGACTTCTTAAACCAGTGGAATGAATATGCGTTTTTATGCCACATTTTAATGGTTTGAAGTGAATAGAAAACCATATAGTTTTGCCATGCAGGCCAAAACAAATATAGCAGTACCCAGAATTGTCGGAAAGCGGGTGTTGGTGTAGGTTTAGGAAGTTTGCCAGCTTCTATTTGGTGATTTATTAGGGAAACAAAGGCAGTGTTCTTTCCTTAGTGGCCGCATTTTAGCGCCGTTTGACTTGTTTAGCACTTCCCTTCTACAGGAATAATCGATGGAAATACCGTTTATAATTGAATTGTACAGGCAAAAAAAGTATAATTGAAATAGACAGTTTAAAGAAGGTAGGTGACAGGAATGTCTAATCTAGAAATATCTAAAAAAGAAATAGTTGAATATAAAAAACTCAGCATTATAGCTGAGTTGACCCCTTTGAAAGAATATGTAAAACTGCTGGAAAAAAAACATGAGTGTAACTTTAAGGAATTTGAAAAGAAAGTTAAAGAAGCTCCCGAGGATTTTGAAATGTGGGATGACTATATTGAATGGAAAGCTTATCAGGAAAAGATTAACGAACTAAATAAAAGGCTTGGGAGTATTGAAGATGCAAAAGATATTAAATTTACTGAATAGCTCAGGTATTGTATATGGTTATGAGGTATTGGATTTTAAACAAGGGGATTGCTTTTCGTATCTTAAATTAAGAGCCGAATTAATTAATTCAACATATTTATATGTAAGAATTTACATATCAAGAGTGGATTATATATACTCTTTCCATTGGCAAGATAAGAACAATAATCTAATAATTAGATGGGATAACGCTCCGCATCATAATAATGTCAGCACTTTTCCTCATCATAAGCATATAGGAGAACAGGTAACCGAATCTTATGAAGTAACTGTAGAAGAGGTTTTAAGTTATATTGGAAAAGAGACTAAATGGTTTTAGAATCAATTCTGGAGAATGTATTAAGTTTTGTGTAAATGGCAATGACTACCATTAAACGAAAAGAGTTGCCATTTATTCAAGACTTGAAATACAAAATTATCAGGGAGTTAGCTAAAGATTGCTTCCATCATACCCCCCATAGGCTAACTTGCTGCCATCGGGCGAGTATTCCATATCAAAAATTTGACCTTCGTGAATATCCAGAACCCTTTTTGTACTAGTACAGCGTCCCATAAATTCGTTCCCATCGAACCCTTTACTCCTTCTGGGGGTTCGTGAAGTGCGTAGTTCTTTTCCATATAATAATCTCAAAAAAAAATTGCAAAACAGGGCTATATTGCCATAATTTACCTTGTACTATTTCCACACCTGTTGTATGATGGGAGATAAGAAACCCTTAAAGGAGCAGGTGCCATGCAAACCTACGATATCAAATATCTGGTGTCAAGGCTCACCTTACAGCAATTTTGGGTACGGGAAACCTGTACTGCCCTTAAAGAGAAGCCTACTTGCTGGCAAAAAGTTCAGTTATTACCTGTAAACAGATCGCTGTGGAGGTTTGCTCTTTTTGTCAAGGGGGGTCGGCAGTGATCCGACCCAAGAGCAAAGAGGTGAACTGCAAACCATCTTGGGCAGCCATAAATCCGAACAGCGTTTATTTCTCAGGGCTTCGATTGTCTGGCAGCTGTTTGAAGAGAGGCGCCCGGTAGCCAAGGTCGCCCGAAACCTACAAGTATCGGCAAAAACCGTGCGTAAATGGGAATCCCGTTTTATGGACCAGGGCATGGACGGTCTTGATGACCTGCCGCGGATTGGTGCTCCGCCCAAGTTTCGTGTTGAGCAACGCTGTGAAATTATTGCCATCGCTTGTGATAAGCCGGAAAATTACGGTTTCGAAGGGGAGGCCAAATGGACGCTCAACACCCTGACAGAAGCAGTCAACAAAAACATCGACACCCTTGAGATAAGCCGCAGCAGTGTGCACCGCACTCTGACGGAAGTGGATTTAAAACCGCACCGGATCAATATGTGGCTGCACAGCACAGACTCCGAGTTCAAGGAAAAAGTAAACGACGTAGTCGCACTGTACAATGAGCCGCCCCAAAACGCCGTTGTCTTATGCGTCGATGAAAAAACCGGCATGCAGGCCACAGAACGCAAATATAAAACCGAAGGACCGCAGCCGGGCAAACAGGGCAAATACGAACACCATTACAAACGCCACGGCACCCAGTCGCTGTTCGCTGCGTTTAATACCCAAACCGGTCATGTAACTGGTTGGTGTAACGATACAAGAAGAGCAGAAGACTTGCTCGAGTTCATGGAAGTATTGGCAGGTAAATACGCGCATGTAGAGAAAATAATCATCATCTGGGATAACCTGAATACCCACTTAGACGGCCCATCAAAGCGCTGGACAGAATTTAACAAAAGGCACGGGAACAAGTTCGAGTTTCATTACACTCCCATCCACGCTTCCTGGGTCAACCAGGTGGAGCTTTTTTTCTCCATTTTACAGAAACGCTGCTTAAAACACGGTAACTTCCGCTCTGTCCAGGACCTGAAAACAAAGGTCATGGCCTTTATCCGGCGCTGGAATGAAAAAGAAGGGCACCCGTTTAACTGGACTTTTCGTGGTTATCCCTTGCAAAACCAAAAGAAAGAGGTGGCATAAATGCCCAAGGACCGCAAAATGGCCAACAAACATGCGTCCGAAAAAATCTTGCACCTGCTGAAAGAAAAGGGGATTGACCATTTATACATCCAGGCAAGAGGAGACCACTTGGTGCTCTATTCCCTGGAAGACGAAGAAAAGATCAACCGCATCCGGTTTACCCGGGTATCGGTCAATAAATACCAGCTCAGCATGGCCAACCACCAGGGCCGCTGGGAGAAAACACCGTCTATCGGAACAATCCCGGAACTTGTGGAATTACTGATCGAACAATTCTCCTTTACGCTGGCAAAGTATTAACCGGGAAATACTTCTCTGATATTTTTTTCAAAGAACGAATTTATGGGACGCTGTACTAGTATGAAGCCACTTTCTTTTTCCGTATTATAATAATAGTTCCTTCTTCCAATCTTATATACTATATCATATTCAGGTAACTCTTCTATATGCAAGCTTGAATCAAATGGTCCTAATAGCATAAAAAACTCATAACTATTTTTTTCTTTATTAAAATCAAGCATTAATTTGTACCTTATTTTACCATTATAGGTAACAAAATAGTGCTTCCCGGTTTTATTTAAATCAAAATCCTTAAACTTTGGCGTTTTATTTTCTTTCATTATTGCTTCCCCTTGAGTTAATGGATTAAAATGGTAAACTTTTGCTTCATTTTTTACCTTTGGCCTTATAAATTCTTTTTCTTCCATTTCTATTTCTTCCATGATTCTGTCTTCAGTTTCTTCCAACCAATTATTGGCTACTTCTTCAGGAGTCGATTCAGCAAAAGCGTAAGTTTTAGTAAATAACAATAAACAAGCAATTATCATAATACTCTTTATCAATTATACCACTCCTTTTATTTTTTTAAATTGTAACTACTCAGGCATCCACTGCTGCGCCAGGGGGACGGTTACATCGTCTTCCCTTCGGACCTCCGCTTCGCTCCGGTGACGCTCGAACCGTCCCCGCAGGCGCAGCATGCCTCTTAACTTACTTTTACTTGGCTTGAGTAGTTACTTTAAATTTTAGATTCAACAACCAGTATCTTCTTCTATATTATAAATATGGTATAGCCATTTATCTTTAATACCTTCATATCTTCGGCTATAGCAGCTGCTATAGAAATAACTAAAATTGCAGTTGCAACAAAAGAGGCTAATATAAAAAATTTTTTCATGGGATAAAGCTCTTTTCAATTTTTGTTTACCCTAATCGATTAAGGTGATAATGTTATAACATTTTAAATACAATATATCACCTCATTTTTTTTGTAAACCCATATTATGTATATGTATATTGCTTTGCGGGGGCTTATTTCCTTCGATGAGCTTAATTTAGCCTTCGACTAATACATCTAATACATCAATAAAAAAAAGGTCATTTTAGCCGGGAGGGGGCCAGAAACATCAGCGGTTATTTCATTTACTATTTCTTCGCTTACTGCATTCTGCGTTGTCTATATAATCGTTACAGTAAAAGGATTTATAACCATACTTATAGAATACAGCAACAAGTTGATCGGCCTAACAATATTCTTGATTCCCTCGGAAGGAGTTTAAGCATGTGCAAAGAAACAACAGTACATAACTATTTAAAAGATTTTGTATTTGAAGAATCCGGCAACATGTCTCTTTTTTCACCTGACAATAAGACCATCACAGAAACGTATTATCTACAAGACTGTACCATAACCAAATTTATAAATGAATTTTGGACCTCTAAACAACGAAAGGCTTCTTCTATTCATGAAATTTCTTATAGAGCCTGTTTTAAACCTCAATTGCCCCGCTTCTTTATTAATCTTTTAACACATCCGGAGGAAGTAATTTATGATCCTTTTAGTGGTAGAGGCACTACTACCGTTGAAGCAGGTTTGTTAAACAGAAAAGTTATCTCCAATGACATAAACCCGTTAAGTAAAATATTTACACTACCCAGGCTGGGAGTGCCTGGAGTTGACGAGGTAATAAACCGGTTAAACAAAATACCTTTGTATAAAGACTTGAAAGCTGACCTGGATTTGTCAATGTTTTATCATCCAGACACTGAATCGGAAATCGTATCTATTAAAAATTACCTGGAAGAACGGAAACAAAAACATAAAGAAGATAATATTGACTGTTGGATTAGAATGGTAGCCACCAACAGGTTAACCGGGCATTCAAGGGGTTTTTTCTCCGTTTACACCTTGCCGCCAAATCAAGCAGTTTCTCCAGAAAGACAGATAAAAATAAATGAAAAAAGAAATCAAAAACCCGGGTATAAAAATACCAAAGAAATAATTATTGGTAAAACCAAAAGTTTACTAAAAAATTTAAAAGAAAATGAAATAATTAATTTAAAAAACGCCTATCAAACCGGTGTTTTTCTGGAAAAAGATGCTAGAAACACTGAAGAAATCCCCGGCAATACTGTTAAATTAACTGTGACTTCTCCACCTTTTTTGGATATTGTGCAGTATTCTAAAGACAACTGGTTAAGATGCTGGTTCAACAACATAAATACTAAAGAAGTTGAAAAACAAATTACCATGTCGCGAACAGTAGAAGAATGGTCTTCCATTATGCAAAATGTTTTCTTTGAGCTTTATAGAATAACCAAACCAGGGGGGTGGGTAGCTTTTGAGGTCGGTGAAGTTAAAAATGGAAAAATTAATCTAGAAGAATATATTGTTCCAACAGGTATAAGGGCCGGTTTTAAATGTACTGGCATATTAATTAATCTGCAAGAATTTACCAAGACATCTAATATATGGGGTGTAAAAAACAACAACGCCGGCACCAATACCAACCGTATTGTTTTGTTTTATAAAGAATAATGGTAACTGCTCACGGTGTGAAAGCTTAGGGGAAAAAAGCCCCCCCACCTTTAATTCCTCCCCCGCCAGGGGTTAGCCCGGCAAAATTTAAAGCTGGCTCTTCAAAACAGAGCCAGCTTTAAATCAATGATTAAACTTAAGGGGATTATTCCATCATATCATCTTTAAGTTCTTCACCCTTTTCCATAAACTCATCCTTCTGGTCCAAAATATCATCCTTATCCTTTTCACCATCGTCACATCCTGCTACCCCTACCATGGCAATCATAAGCAGTACAGCCAAAAATAAAGACATTTTCTTTTTCATGTTATTCTCCTCCTTATTAAAGATATTTCGTAAAAATTATTCGTTAATAAATAGTAAATTACCTTCCAGTCATGAAAAATTTTCAATTATTTTGATTTTATCTCCGGTATCAGTTTGTAACCATATATCTTACCGGTGATTGTTTCCTTAGTCAAATCCTTCGCCGCCATGTTATTAGAAATGGCCTGCTTTCATCTTTAACTGTCTTCGGAATCGGTAAACAGGTCTTCATAATCAAGAGTAAATTCTATTAACCTGGTAGCCATATATATCGGCACTTCAAAGCGCAAGGCAAGGGCTACTGCATCACTGGGCCTTGCATCGAGGCAGTAATTCTCTTCACCCTGGTACAAGTGTATTTCCGCGTAGTAAGTGTCATCTTTTATATCGGAGATGACTATTTTTTCTACTTCTCCTTTAAGTGTTTTGCAAAAATTTACTAGCAGGTCGTGGGTCAGCGGACGCGGAGCCGATTTTCCTTCCAGAGGTATTGCTATAGCCTGGGCTTCAAAAGCTCCTATAACTATAGGCAATACCGTTTTTTCTTCGCTATCCGTTAACAGTAAAGAATAACTACCCTGTTGCGACATGGCAATTGTTTTTACCTGTAATTCTATCAGCTCCTTCACCCCCTCTCATGGTTCTAACTCATGGTTCTAACTCATGGTTCTAACTCATGGTTCTAAAATAACGGGAAGCACCCGAATTTACTTGACTTTGAACCGGCCACGTTATTCCCCAAGGTGTTCCATGTAGCAGCAGGCCCGGTGCCAGTATTGTTTATAGTGCCCCTCACGTGTAGGGTGCTCCCGGGAAGATAACTCCCGCACCACTTTCGCCGGTGAGCCCAGGGCCAGAGTGCCCGGGGGAATAACGGTTCCCGAAGGCAACAGCGCTCCTGCTCCTACGATGGCGCCGGCTCCTACCCTGCTCCCGTTTAGTATTACCGTTCCCATACCTATCAGCACTTCATCTTCAACTGTACATCCGTGCAAAACGGAGTTATGCCCCACAGTAACCATGTCCCCAATTTCCGTAGGGTAGCCTTCGTCGGTATGCAAAGTGGAGTTATCCTGCACGTTTGTTTCCCGGCCTATAGTTATTCTGTCAATATCTCCACGCAACACAGTGTTAAACCATATACTGGAGCAGGAATCGATGTAGACGTTTCCAATAATATACGCACCCGGGGCGACAAACGTTTCCCGGGCCAGCTGCGGGTAATATCCATTAAAGGTTATGATTTTCATTCCCGGCCCCCTTTATTTTATTTTGGTTTTCTTTTTCGGTAGCAGACAGCCTACACAGCTGAATTTCACCCCATGCAGCCAGCTCGTCTTCGCAAATTATCAATATCCCAGTTACGCCCTCAATATCTCTGCAGTTTTCTATGGTCACCGGGAGGTCTTTTTTGCTTTTTATTTCGTTTCCCAGGGCAGTAGCAGCGGCATCAGCAAGAGGTACAGAGGGAGAAAGCACTACTACGGCATCTGCTTTGCCCTTGCTGTAAGAAGGGCCCAATACCCCGGAAGAAGTACATATCCCCAGAGGGGTCTGCTGTGGGGATATCTTCAAACCTGTTTTGCCGCTTAAAGGAGAATCCCCGGCGTATATACTTATAACCCTGGTATGCCTGGAATACAGAAAAATATCCCCCCCGTTTTCCACAATCACTTCTTTAACCCCCTGCTGCAGCAGGTGCTTTCCCGCTATTTCCGCAAAAACCCCCGCAACCGCAGCCATAGGGCCTACCCGGGCAGTATTCCCGGCCTTGACCATGCGATGCACTATTAGCGGTGCATTTTCTATCAGGTACGGCTCCAGGGTTTCCTTAAATCCAGGGTTTTCTTTAATATAGTTCTCCAGCTGAAGGCGGTGCTTCCATATAATTTTTTCCAGGGACCCTTTTAATTCTTCCCGGAAGCTCTCCCTGTCTACTGCAACCCACAGGTCAGTTTCTTTGATATTTACTTTAAAATCAAAAAGGTCACTGCTTCCCAGACTCTCCCTGTAAAACCGGCGTGAACTCATTAAGTTTCTTCCTTAATAGCCTCTATAGCCCGCACAGGGCATACCATCAAACAATGCTCACAGGCTACACATTTACTTTCGTTAAAATTTACACGCATTTCAGGGCGCTGGATTTCCAGGGCCCCTGTAGGACAAAAAGCAGAACAGGAGCCACATTCTGTACACAAATCTTCTCTCCAGACTATTTGCTGCTGCAGGCCAAATATACCCAAACCCTGTTCTTTTAGCCAGTCTACGGCTTTCAAGTATTTTTCCTGGTCTCCTTCTATTTCCACTACCATCCTGCCTTCTTTCCTGGGACTAATATCAGCTTTTAGAATATTTACTTTTAGATCAAAATCTTTTACCAGGTTATAAATTACCGGTTCCTCCACTACATGGGTAGGATATTTCAGGACAATTTTTTGCTTGCTCATGTTTATTATCTATCCTCCTTTAACCGCGTAACTTAATTATTTGTAACTACTCAGGCATCCACTGCTGCGCCAGGGGGACGGTTCCATCGTCTTCCCTTCGGCCTTGCGCACAGCTAAAGGTGACGCTCGAACCGTCCCCGCTCAGCGCAGCATGCCTCTTAACTTACCCTTCCCTGGCTTGAGTAGTTACAATTATTAAAGCTATTATAACATATTACTGCAGCAGGTGAGTACCTCCCTTATAGAGGTACAATATAAAAGCCTGAATTATTTACCAGGCATTTTATTGCAGCGATATTGAATTTTATATCTACTTTTTACGGTAAATAGCAGAATATTTCCTTTCCAGCCCAAAACGATGCGCTTCACTGATATATTCGGCACATCCAATTACCAGGTACCCTCCCAAAGGCATGAGGTTAACAAACCGGTTTATAACCTCTTCCTGAATCTCTGTTTTAAAGTAAATAAAAACATTACGGCACAAAATAAGGTGCATAGTTTGCAAACCGTGCAGGGGCTTTAACAAGTCCTGCTGACGGTAGGTTACCATGTTTTTATACCTGTCTTTTATATAGTACCAATCTCCTTCTTTATTAAAACATTTACCCAGCAACGCCGTAGGAACTTTTTCTACCTGCCTCCAGCTATACTTTCCTTCACGGGCTCTTTCCAGGGCTTTCTGGTCAAAATCGCCGGCCAGTATACTAGCGCGGTTGTGAGCATTTAATTCTTCCAGTATTATGGCCACGGTATAAGGCTCTTCCCCGTTGGAACATCCGGCGCTCCATATGTTTATGTCTTTAAATTTTTGTAAGAGCTCCGGCAGTACATTTTTTTTAAGATTTTCGTAAACGTGTTCGTCCCGGAAGAATCCAGAGGTATTTATAGTCAGATAAGTCAGGAATTTATTTAGCGCTTCCTGGTCAGTATCCAGCCACTGGAAGAAGTCTTGAAATCCCGTACAACCTTCCCGGGTAATCATCTGCCGTATTCTTCTCTCCATCTGGCGCTGCTTGTAGCTGTCCAAATCCAGTGAAGTTTTTTCCCTAAACTTTTTTTTAAATTCTTCAAAGTCCCACTCTTTATTCACCGTATACCTCCTAAACTGCTACTTTCTGGGTTCGCGGGCAGATTTTTTTATTCCTTCTTTTAATTTCCTGGCCCATTGAACTATCTCCGATGATATACCTGACAGGGGAGCAATTATGTCACTGCTTCCACTGGAAATTACTGCTTCGGGCATTCCCTTTACCACTGCTGTGGCCGGATCCTGGACTATTACACAGGAAAGGGATTTTTGTTTTTTCAGCTTTCTGGTAGACAAAGAACCGTCTTTACCCATGCCGGTTAGAACCACTGCTACTACTTCATAAGGGCTGTCAATGAGAGATTCCAGCATGACATCAAATGCCGGACGAACATGGTGCACCCGTTCTCCCCGGTCCAGCAATGTCCTTCCGTTTTTATCCAGCACCAGGTGGTAGTTTCCGGGGGCCACATAAACTCTGCCTTCGTAGAGTTTGTCCCCGTTAACGGCTTCTTTTACGCGAAAAGGGGAAGCTGCATCCAGGCGCCGGGCAAAAGAAGAGGTAAACCCCGAAGGCATATGCTGAGTTATCATCACCGCGGCAGGCAGACTGGCGGGCAGTTTGTTTAAAACTTCTTCCAGGGCGCGCGGCCCCCCCGTCGAAGCACCCATGGCCACTACTACCTTGGCTTCTTCTTGCTTTGCTTCTTTTTGAGCTGCGGGAATTTGTTCTTTTTCCCTGGTAACCTTTGCTGTTTCCCGGTGGGAGACTATATCCAGCCTTGCTGTTGCAGCAGCCTTTATCTTCAGTGGAAGCGTTTTTTTAAGTTCTTCTAAAGTTTCCCCGCTTTTAAGGCCGGTAGGCTTTGGAACAAAATCAACCGCACCGGCGTTCAAGGCTTCCAGGGTGATTTCACTTCCTTCAAAGGTATGGCTGCTAACAATTATTACTGGCAATGGATTTTTGGCCATCAGTTGCTTAAGGCTGGATATTCCATCCAGCCTGGGCATTTCCAGGTCCATGGTCATTATATCGGGATCGATTTTTTCTCTTTTACGAAGTGCTTCTTCCCCGTTGCGGGCCGTTCCGGCCAGTTCCATTTCGGGGTGCTGTTCCACTATATCGCCAATAATCTTTCTCATGAAAGCAGAATCATCTACTACCAGAACCCTTATGTGCTGCTTGGTCTTCCCGCCTTTCCTGCCCGATCTTTTGTCCTGGTTCAAAGTCTTTTCTCTCCTCTACCTACAGTTGATATAGTCACTTTTCCTGTATCGACATAAAGCTTCATGGTACGCCCGTGGCTGCCGCCAACATCTTCTGCCAAAACCGGTATATTTAGTTCCTTCAAGGTTTTACGGACCATTTCCAGGTTCCGCTCTCCTATTCCCATTACATTGGAGTTATCTCCAAATAGTTTGCTTCCCCCGGCAATTTTAGCTACTACCCTGGACCTTTTAGCGCCAAGTTTCTCCATATTTTCTACCAGCAGGGGAAGAGCGGTGTCTGCAAATTTAGCCGGGTTGTATTTTTCTGAGGGTTTTTTCATAAACTGCTTGCTGTCCGATAGCAGCACATGGGCCAGCCCTCCTACTTCCGCTTGTTCATCATAAAGAGCTATACCTACGCAGGAGCCCAACCCTATTGTGACAAGAAGCCCCCCTTCCTTCTTGACTGCCAGGTCTGCTATCTTTACCTTTATTGTCTCCATCTACTCTACTCCCATTAAATTAAATAAAGAATCTAAGGCGCCCTGGTTGGGTAATATAAGAACGGTACCTTCAATATCTTCCTGCTCGGTTTGAATAGTGGTTTTCAAAAGAATCAGGTAATCATCTGTAGTCACCGTTTCCGCAATAATGGTGCCTACTATAGCCCCGGCCATATCTACAGCCAGCTTTGGCGGAGATGACTGAAAAGATCTGTCAGTCATAAAAGAAAGCGCACTTAAATAAGACCCGGCAACAATATTGCCTACTTCGGTTAATAAGGAAAGTTCCATCTCTTCGGTAGTATTTTCCGGGGGCAGCAGTCTTTTTATCAGGTAACGCACTGAGCTTAGGGACAGGACAAACAGCAAAATCAGATCTATGTCCGTATCTTCGTTAATCGATTCTATATAGACTCCCCCTACCGCGTCTTCCGGTGCACCAAGGTGTTCAGGAATTTCCTGAATAGGCTCCACTGCAACCTGGGGCACATCCATGGTGATTTTTTCCTCATTTAGCATGGCAGACAGGGAGGTTGCAGCACTCCCTACTCCAATATTGGCCATTTCCCGGAGCATGTCCAGGCGATCTTCGGTTACCTTCGGCATTTCATCCATAAGTTACCTCACTCCGTTTTAGCTGCCCACTTTCTGCAGCGCTTCTTCAATCCGATCCGGTTGAAAAGGTTTGACCACAAAGTCTTTAGCCCCGGCGTTTAAAGCATCAATAACCAGGGATTTTTGACCCATGGCGCTAACTACAACTATCTTGGCGTTGGGATCTTTTTTAATTATTTCTTTTATTGCTGTCAGTCCATCCACGTTGGGCATGGTAATATCCATGGTTACCAGAGCGGGTTTGTGTTCATCATACATGTCTATCGCCTGTTTTCCATCCTCGGCTTCTCCAATTACCTCGTAACCATTTTTTTCTAAGATGTTTTTTAAAGTCATTCGCATAAACGCAGTGTCATCAGTAATTAATACTGTCTTGCCCAATTTCAACCCTCCCGTCTTCTAACAAACCTACTACATCAATAATCAACGAGACGCTACCATCACCCAGCACTGTCGCACCAGCAATTCCTTTCAATTCTCTCAGATAACCTCCCAGGTTTTTGATTACTACTTCCTGCTGGCCTACCATTTCGTCCACAATAAGCCCTACCACTTTTTCGCCGGAAGCTACCACTACCACCGGATACTCTTCCCAACCCTCTTTGGTTACTGGAAATTCAAGCATTTCATTTAAGAAGTGGATGGGTATAACTTCATCCCGGAGGTTGGCTACCCAGCCTTTCTGGATGGTTTTAATTTGTTCTGGCTCCATGTACACATTTTCTCTTATAGTTTCAATGGGTATAGCATAGACGTGGTTGTCTGCTTTCACCATCAATGCTTTGATAATAGCCAGGGTAAGCGGTAGTCTCAGCACAAATCGGCTTCCTTCGCCTGTCTCACTGGATACTTCCACCGAACCCTGCATGGCTTCAATATTATTCTTAACCGCATCCATTCCTACACCCCTGCCTGAAACCTCGGAAACAGTCTCGGTAGTGCTAAAACCGTTATAGAATATAAGATTGTAGGTTTCTTCGGCTCTAAATTTTTCCGCTTCTTCCGGGGTAATAACTCCCTTTCTCACAGCAGATTCCTTTAACTTTTCCGGGTCCATACCTTTGCCGTCATCTTCTACCGTGATAACCACATGGCTACCCTCGTGGTGCGCCATAAGGTATATATTTCCTTTTCTGTTTTTGCCCTGCTTTTCTCTTTCTTCAGCATTTTCCAGACCGTGGTCAATGGCATTGCGGATAAGGTGTACCAGCGGGTCGGAAAGCTGATTGATAAGTGAGCGGTCCAGTTCCGTGTCTTCCCCGCTGATATGCAGCTGCACCTCTTTGCCTTTTTCTTTGCCAATATCCCTGACCATGCGGGGAAAACGGTCAAAAACCTGTTTTATGGGAACCATCCTGAGTTTCATGGAGGCGTTTTGTAAATCGGTTGCTATCCGGTCCAGCTGTTCCAGGCACCGGTCAAGTTCTTCCGACTGTCCCTTGCCCAGTTCAAGCACCTGCGTGCGGTTAATAACCATTTCTCCCACCAGGTTAATTAACTCATCCAGCTTTACCGTTTCTACCCGTACTGTTTTTTCCACTACACCGGACTTAGAAGCGTCTTGGACCCCTTTATCTGCTGCGGCTTTATCCGCATTCCCCTTTTTACCGGCCGCTTCAGCCGCCTTCCCCTCTTTTTCCGCCGGTTTTTCCTGCACGCCAGCCCCGTCTTCTGTATCCGGGGGAGCCGGTTCGGAAGGAGGAGGAGCCGGCCCTGTTTTTTCTTTGATCTCCCAGGGGAATATATCTACTTTCTCTATTTCGGTAATATTTAATAGCGCATTGCGCACTTCTTCCTTGGCCATAGATTCGGAAACTACCGCTACCAAAAAACTTAGTTCAAAATTTTCCTCGTCCAGGTCACTCATGGAAGGATAAGTGGTTATTATCTCCCCGTTGTCTTCCAGTTCCCTTAGAACCATGTAAGCCCGAACCGATTTCATCATGACCCCTTCTTTAAGGGTTATCTGAAATAAATACCCCTCTCCGCCTTTATTCAAGGCAGAACGCAGGTTTTCTTTTTCCGTTTCATTTAAAGGTAATTCAAACGTAGAATCGCCCGGATCGCCTACCACCTCGGCAGAAGGAGCCGCTTCTTTTTCCGCCTGTTCTACTTCCTTCCTAGTTTCAGCCGGGGCAAATTCTTCCGTGTTCCAGGGCAAAAACTCTACTTTTTCTACTTCAGCAATATTCAACAAAGAATTTTTAACTGTTTCCTGGTCTGAGTAAAGCAGCACTATTCCCACGATAAAACTACGATCAAAATTTTCCTGTTCCAGGTCGTTCATGGGAGGGGAGGTGGTTATAATATCACCGTTTTTTTCTAATACTTGCATTACCATGTAAGCCCGCACCGATTTCATTAAAGAATCTTCTCTTAAAGTAATATTAACTATACAGCTGGTGCCTCCCATACGCAGGCCGTATTTCAGTTTCTGCTTTTCTTCTTCGTTTAAATCAAGATACTCCTGGCCGGAAGCGGTTTTATCTCCCGGAGGAGAAGGTGGTGCCACCGGTACACTTTCTTCTTTTTTTTCTTTAGTTTCCCCGGTTCCTTTATCTGCCGGGGTATCCCTGAAGTTTTTGATCCTTTCCAGCAGCTCGGAGGCGGATTTTTTATCTTCTTCCGAAGGATCATCCGGGCTTACCAGCAGCCTCTGCAGCAGATCCACTCCGTCAAAAAGCATGTCTACTTTTTCCGCAGAGGGAGACAGCTCGCCAGATTTTAATTCTTCCAGGAAATTTTCCAGGCTATGGGACACCTCGGTAATTTGATCGTAGCCCATGGTCCCCGCCATTCCCTTTAAACTGTGCATTACTCGAAACATTTCGGTAAGATTGTTAGCGTCTTCCGGGTTTTTTTCCAGGTTTAAAAGGCAGCTGTTCAAGGTCTGTAAGTATTCTTGAGCTTCCGCCAGAAAAAGCTCTTTGTATTCTGAACTATCCACCGGACTTGCTCCCTCCTTTCTAATAGCCCTAGCTGGTACCCGCCTCGTCCTCGCTCAGGGTTAATTCCTCCAGAGCTATTTGCTCTTCCGAAGTAAGTATTTTTTCTAATTCCAGGATAATAATAAGCCGGTCTTCTTTTTTGCCCACCGCCCTTATCAGGTCGGTTCTTGCTCCCGCAACGCTTCCCGGGGCCTCGTGTATGGAATCTTCCGGCAACCGTATAACCTCTGTTACGGAATCTACTATCAGTCCTACCTCGTTACCGCTTACTTCAACTATAATAATCCTGGATTCATCATCCCTTTTGACTTCAGTAATCCCAAATCTTTTCCGAAGATCGATAACAGGTATTACTTCTCCCCGGAGGTTAATTACTCCTTCTACAAAATCAAGGGACTTGGGAAGCGGAGTAATTTTGCTTAGTTTCAATACCTCTCTTACCTGCTGGATATCTACTGCAAATTCTTCATTTTCCAGTATAAAAGCCACCAGCTGTACCTCTTCTACTACTTCTTTTTCCTCGTCCTTCTTCTCAGACCTGGCCATGCACCCATCACCTCCCGTATTCTTTAACTCAAATTCCTTGAAGCACTTGAAGCACTTCTTTTTACCTTAATATCTAGACTGGTAACCCTTACCCCCAGCTGACCGTTTACTACCACTACTTCTCCCCGGCCCACCATCATATCGTTAACGTATATCTCTACAGGCTCCCCGCTGTGCTTTTCCAGCTCTATAACACCTTCTTCACCAAGGGTAAAGAGTTTGCCCAGAGGAACCCGGGTTCTTCCCAATATAACCTCAACTTCCACGGGCACATCCTTGACCATTTCCAGCTGCCTGATTCTTTCTTCCAACGGAGTGTCCGGGTCTAATGGCTGTCTTTCCCGGGAATACAACACCTTTTTTTCTTCCTGACCTTTTTCCTGGCCTTTGCCTTCTTCTGAAGGAGGCTCTTTTTTTTCGCCTTTCTCCGTTTCTTCTATTAGACTTTCAATCTCATCCTGGCTGAGCACGTTGTTTTTCTCACTGCTGCTTTCTTTTCCGCTTTCCGTTTCCGGGGCAGCTGCGGGTGCAGTTTTTTCTTCCTGCGGCAACAAGAACTTTACCATTTCCCTGGCGAAAGGTAATGGTATAACCTGCAAAAGAGTGCTGTCCAGCATGTCTTCTACTTCAATACGGAAAGATACCTGGACCAGCTCTTCATCTCCTTCCAGGGTAACCACGCTGGTTTCCTCTTCCCCCAGGTTCTTTTTTTCTATATGGGGGGGGCTAATCTCAATGCTGCGGTTAAACATCTCCGACATGGAAGTAGCGGCATAGCCCATCATCTGGTTCATGGCTTCACCTACCGCACTTACCTCCACTTCTCCCAGCTCCTGGGACATGCTTTCCATATCCATCCCCATCATCAGCGAAGCTATAACCAGGGCATCTTTCTCTTTTATTACCAGCACGTTTTCCCCTTCCAGCCCGGAAAGGTACCGTATCTGCAGCACCAGGCAGGGAATAGGGTAATTGCTTTTTATGTCACTGGCGGTAACCAGCTCCAGCTCCGGCGTGGTAATGCGGACGTTTTTACCCAGAATGTTCGACAACGCCGTGGCTGCAGAGCCCAGGGAAATATTCCCCACTTCCGAGAGCGTATCCCTTTCTATGTTACTCAATTCCGCCATACAGGCAGCCTCCCTTGCAGTCTATCCAAGTTTCTTCACTCTTTCTTCCGGTTTGATTATGGAAGTAACTTTAATACCAAAATGATCCCCAATAGTCACTACCTCGCCTCGTGCCACCAGTTTACCGTTCACCAGCACGTCCACCGGCTCGTTTATAATGCGGTTAAATTCAATGACTTTCCCCGTGGTAAGGGAAAGAAGGTCCTGGACAGTCATCCTGGTTTCCCCTACCCTGACCGAGATCTCCAGGGGAAAATCCAGTATCATCTCCAGCTTACGGTCCACCGCTTTATCGTCAGTAGACTGCCCGTCCTGCTCCAGCAGCTCGTTTATCTCTTCGGAAGATAAAAGGTTGTTTTCTTCAGAGGTCATTCTTTTTCTTCCTCCCTTCCTCCCATCCACGCGGTTATTTTCAAGGCCAGCTTTTTCCCTATCAACCCCGGCTGCCCTTTAAACAGGGGAAGGTTCTGGACGTACACTTCCAGGGGTTCACCTTCTTTCCGGTCCAGCTGCAGCACGTCTCCTTCTTGAAGGTGCAGGAAATCTTCCAGGGTTATCACCGTCGACCCCAAGAGCGCCTTTGTTTCCACCCTGGAATCTTGTAAAAACTTTTTTAGCTCATCTTTTTTTAGTTTGTAAGTAGCCTGCTGGTACTGGTTAAACCACTGCTGTGCCGTCAGGCTGGATAATACCCGGTCCAGGGTTATATAGGGGAAACACAGGTTGATCATGGCCTTGGTGTCCTGGATCTGCGCGGTCATGGTTACCAGGGCCACTGTTTCACTGGTAGCTATAACCTGGTTAAACTGGGGATTTGTGTCCATGCTTTCTATCTGAGGATCAAGGTCGGCAATCCCTTTCCACACATAACTCAAGTTGTCCAGCATCTTTTCGTTAATTTGCCTCATTACCGACATTTCAATCTCCGTCAGCTCCCTGGGATCGGGCATGGTTTTCCCGTCCCCGCCAAATACCAGGTCTATAAAGGCAAAAACAAAAGAAGGATTGGTCTCTGCCATGGCAACTCCCAGGTCGTTGGACATGTTGAATATGGTCATTAAAGTAGGAACGGGAAGAGAATTTATAAATTCTTCGTAGGTAACCTGGCTGACCGATTCCACTTCAAGCTGCACCGGCACCCTCAAATAAGCTGTTAAATAGTTGCCCATTATACGGGCGTAATTTTCGTGGATTATCTGCAAGGTGCGAAGCTGCTCTTTGGAAAACTTGGTAGGACGCCGGAAATCATACAGCTGAAACTCTTCGCCGCCTTCTTCTGCTTCTTCTTCAATTTCTCCTGTAGATACTGCGGAAATCAGGGAATCGATCTCTTTTTGGGAAAGAACATCTTTACTCATCTTCTTCCCCTCCTTTACTCAAAGCTGCCTGGTAAATACTCAAACCCAGTAAACCCGGGCGTTACGCTACCTTTTCGCCTGGAGAGCCAACACCCACAACTCATTTGCCGTGCTTACAGAGCGCGCACTGGATTCCAGGGCCCTTTGCATCTTTATCAGCTCGGCCATCTCCCGGGAAATGTCCACGTTGGAAGATTCCAGGAAGTACTGCTGTAGGGTACCCCTGCCCTCTTCGCCGGGGGACCCGGCCCGCGGCTCTCCCGAAGTTTCCGATTCCAGGTAAAGGCCGTTCTCTACTTTTTCCAGGCCATCCGGATTGTTAAAGGTATAGGTTTCTATTTGCCCCAGCTCCGTGCGCTCCCCATCTTCATCTTCCGTATAAACTTCGCCTTCCTGGCTTATAGAAACACTGTCTAACGGTATTTCCTCCAGGGTAAAATCTGTATCCAAGAGTTCGCCGGAAGCAATGGTTAAATTTCCATCTGCATCTTTATAAAAACTGCCCTGCCGGATATAAGCTTCACCCCCGTCCGGCCCGATTACTCTAAAAAAACCGTCTCCTTCAATGGCCACGTCCAGGGGGCGACCCGTCTGCTCCAGTGTTCCTTGTTCAAAAGAGGTAATTACCGAGGAAACCCGGGAGCCTTTCCCCCCCTGCACTTCCCCTTCAGGGTTTACCGGAATTCTTCTTTCTGCCAGTTCCCGGTAAACCAGGTCGCTGAAGGAGGCGCGGGAGCTGTTAAACCCGGTTGTATTTACATTAGCCACGTTGTCGGCTACCTGGTCTACGCCACCCTGGAACGCTTTTATTCCCGTAAAACTGTTGGATATAGCACGGTACATGCTCTCACCCCTTATGGTTTAAATATCACGCCGGCAAACAGCAGGCGCTTACCGCAATGCGCCCAGTTCGTTGGCGGCGGTCTCCAGTATAGCATCCTGGGTAATCATTACCCGCTGTGCTGTCTCAAAACCGTTCCTTGCTTCCAGCATGTCTACCATCTCCCGGGCAAGATCTACGTTGGAATTTTCAATAAATCCCTGCCATACCCGGGTTGCTTCCACCGGTTCTTCCAGCGGAGCTTCTTCCGCCTCATACAGGTTGTCTCCTTCCTTGACCAGCTCCGCCTCTTCATCAAAAGCTACCACCTGTAGCTGGTCTACCTGTTCTCCACCCACGTATATGGAACCATCCTGTTCCACTACCGTCTCCTGTCCTTCAGTTTCATCCAGCGACAGGTTGATGGGGCCGTCTTCGCCCTGTACCATATTTCCTTCTGTGTCCACCAGGAAGCCTTCTTCGTCAAGGAAAAACCTCCCGTTCCTGGTATATCTTATTTCGTCATCTACTTCTACTTCAAAAAAACCTCCGCCTGTCAGGGCAAAATCCAGCTCTCTGCCGGTTTCTTCCAGTTCGCCCTGGGTCATGTGGGTGTATTCTTCGTCAATAGCAACATTATAAGCCATACTGCCCACCGGTGTTAACCCACCTGGCCTGCCGCCGCCCGAACCTGTCCGGGCAACAAGCCATTCCGCAAAACTGGTCTGCACGGTTTGGTCTTTATTGTATCCAGGAGTATGCTGATTGGAGAGGTTGTTGCCAGTAGTTTCCAGCTTCATCTGCTGCGCCAGCATGGCGCCTTCCGCCATATAAAGTCCTCTCACGCCTTAACCCTCCTTTTATAAATTTGACTCTTTTAAACTTCAACCCGACCTCTACTTGTTCCTTAAAGATAAAATAAGCTCTACTTCTCCCTGGCCCATTCCGGTTTCTTTAACTATATCTTCTATTTCTTTTCCTTCTTGCCACAAATCAAGCACCCGTTCCTGTTTGCCCCCTCCAGATGAATTCGTTCTTTCTTTTCTTTTGTTGCCAAAACCCAATAATTCTTCCCGGCCTTCGGGAGCTGCCGGGAAACTTTCCCGGTTTCCCGCCCCTTCTTCCCGGTTAACCGGCTTCCCTTCACCTTTATCCTCCAGGGCCTTCTCTTCTACCAGGTTGAGGCGAGTTTCTATTTCTTCCACCTTGCTCTTCAAGTTATGTAATCTTCCTTCTATTCCTTCCGCAAGCATCTCTTTCTTAAACGAGCTGTTAATTAAACTTGCTTCACCGGCTTGCCTGTTCCAGTGGAATGCCAGCCCTATTCCCGCTGCAATTCCCAAAAGCATTCCCACCACTAATCCCAGAATTAACTCCAATGAGGTTATACCTCCAAGACCGTTTTATAAACTACACGCTCTTGCATCTGTTAACTTAATATTTTCTACACCGCACCCTGATTTTCCTGTCGCAAAATTTTTTGCAATTGCTC
Organism: Syntrophomonadaceae bacterium; assembly: GCA_003554525.1. GTDB lineage: Bacteria > Bacillota > Dethiobacteria > DTU022 > PWGO01 > PWGO01. The sequence continues at coordinate 22,057 of PWGO01000021.1, forward strand.
AGTCGGTTAATGCTGTGCCGGGGAAAGGGGATAAGCCCCGATTGCCTTTTTCTGATAACTCTAACCTGGCCTGTATTGGCTCGAACCGTCCCTTCAGGCACAGCAGCTTCACCTTACCCCTCATTTTGCTCCACCTGAGCAGTTAATATTTTTTTAAGTTTCTGCAAGGCGCGCGCATGTAGCTGCGACACTCTTACATTGGAAACCTCCAGTACTTCAGCTATTTCTTTCTGGGTCAACTCCTCCTGATAGTGCAGGGCAAGAATTACGCGGTCCCTTTCCGGCAGCTTCTCCAGGGCACGGGCCAAAAGATCTATCTTTTCTTTTTCTTGCAATACCGCCCCGGGGTCTTCGCCGGAAGATATCACCTCCTCCAGTTTCATGCCGGCGTCCTGATCTTCCCCAAAAAGCACCGTTTCCAGGGAAAGCAGTGAATAAAAATTGCATTGTCTCCAGACTTCTTCTACCTGCTCGCCGGACCAGTTCAGTTCCCTGGCTATTTCTTCCGGGGTAGGGCTCCTCTGCAGCTCGTGACCTGTCTTTTCTTCTGCTTCCTGGACCTGGCGGAGTCGGGAAAAAAACGAGCGCGGAGCCCAGGCCATTTTCCTGAGCTCATCAATCATGGCTCCTTTTATTCTCCGGGAAGCAAAAGCGGAAAATTTTATCCCGCGGGAAGGATCGTACTTTTCCCATGCATCCAGCAAACCCACTATGCCGCATCCTATAAGATCATTTTCTTCCAGCGCCGCAGGAAGCGCCATACTGAATTGAGAGGCGATTTTTTTAACCAGGGGGAGGTATTGAATTACTGCTTCTTCTTTTTCATCTTTCCGTACTTCTTTAGCATCACGGTACGGCAAGGCACTCACCTCTTCAATTCGTATCAACTCGCCCCTTTTACAGCTTCTAACCCACTTTCTTATTCTTTACTCATGCGGCGCCTCATTTCTTCAAATATATAACTTATTATCAGGTCTCTAACTTTTTCTTCCATGCTGGTAAATTCCACCCCTACCCGGTAGAGGTTGGCGCCGTCTACTTTAGACTTGCTCGAACGGGAAACCCTGCCTTTAAGCATCAGGCTGTCATTGCCCAGGTTGAGGTGTATCAGCAGGAAAGAGCCTTCCGGGATGCGGCGGGAAGTAGTAAACTGCATGCCCCCGCCCGATATATCTACTGTAAAACACCGGTAGCCCGGTCCAAGTTCCCCGGTATCCTGAAGATAACCTTTCTCTTTAACTCGCTCCCTTTCTAAAGGCTGGTACCAGGAGTGCAACAAACCGGAGGCTTGCTGGATGGATATGTCCCCCTTTTGCCCTTCTCCACTTCCGTCAATCACCCAGTATTCCATCTCCAGGTTGCAGGGAAAACGGAAAAATTGCCTGCGCTGCCAACGGCTTATTTTTGCCGGGTACTGTATTTCCACCAGCATAACCTGGTCCTGGTAGTAACCAACCACCGTAGAATTAAATTCGTACAGGGCATCATCTCCTATGATGTGAAAATTCCACCTGCTGCTTATGGGCATAACCAGTTTTTCCCTGAACGTGGAAAGAGGTTCGTTAATATAAAAGCTGTCCGGACCTACTTCCTGGATAGTAGAATGGTAATAGTTTTGTTTTTCTTCATCCAACACCCTTATCCGGGAGTTAATTTGAAATACTTTCTTCTCTTTTTCCTTCAATCCCGGACCCCCTTCCTCCGTCTTTTGCTATTTCAAAAACTTCTGGAGCTTCTGCAGGAAACCTCCCACTCCTTTTTTGGCTTCTTCCTGTCTTTCCTCCCCTTCTTCACTGTAAATAAACCTCTGCGCTATCCTCTGAATAGAGAGGGAGGCTGGACTCTGCGGGTAGCTCAATACCAGGGGTTCACAGTTCTGTACCGCCCTGGTTACCATGGAATCACGGTTTATGGGGCCTAAAAAGTTAACCTCCAGGTTGGAAAGATACTTGTCTACTACCTTGTTTAAACGGTGGAACACCTCTTCTCCCTGGGAGATGTCTTGAGCAAAATTTACCACCAGGTGCACCCTGTTTTTTATTTCTTTTTCGTTGATTACTTTGATCATTCCGTAAGCATCAGTTAGTGCTGTGGGCTCCGGCGTAGTTACTATTATAGCTTCATCGGCTGCGGCTACAAAACTTATAACGTTGCGGGAAAGCCCCGCTGCAGTATCTATAAAAAGAACGTCGCCTTCACTTTCCAAAACCTGCAAGCGATCTACCAGCCTGCCCCGCTTGTCCCGGTCCAGGTTGGCCATGTTAAACATTCCAGAGCCCCCGGGTATAATTTTAATGTTATGGGGTCCCTCCATCATGATGTCTTTTATATCCATATTCCCGGCCAAAACATCTTCCAGGGTGTGACGGGGGAAAGCGTTTACCAGCACGTCCACATTGGCCATTCCCAAATCCGCATCGATTACAATCACCCGGTAATTCCAGCTTGCCAGCGTAAGGGCCAGGTTAACTACCAGGTTAGTTTTACCCACTCCCCCTTTTCCGCTGGAAACTGCAACTACACGACAGCGGCTCCGGGGAGAAATCTTCCTATCCTCTTCAACATTGTTCTGGCGGCTTATCTGCCGCAACCGTTCTGCCTGATCTACCATGCTTCCACCTCCACCAGCCTGGAGGGTATGTTTACTTCCCTGGCCACCTGTAAATCATCAGGGACATTCTGCCCGTTGGTAAGGTAAACCAGGGGAACCCCCGTGAAGTATATTGCATTTAATACAGCGCCCAGTGAGCGAGTTTCATCTATCTTGGTAACTATGAGCCGGTTGAATCCCAGGTTGTGAAAACTGTTGGAGATATATTTTATATCTTGCCACCTGGTAGTTGCACTCATTACCAGATAATTTTCCGAGTCGGGCAGTTCTCTTACATAGCCCGCCATTTCCTGCAACTGCATAAGGTTGCCCGTTCCCCGGCCCGCAGTATCAATCAGCACCCGGTCACAGTATTCCAGCCTTTTTAAAGCTTCCCTTAAATCTTTTTGGCTCATTGCCACTTCCAGGGGCACATCCACTATTTCCGAATAAGTTTTTAACTGTTCTACGGCTCCTATACGGTAGTGGTCTATAGTGATCAACCCTACTCTTTCGTTCTGGTAAATGGAATACCTGGCTGCAAGTTTGGCCAGGGTTGTGGTTTTACCAACCCCCGTAGGGCCCAGGAAAACCTGCAGGCGTGATGATTTTTCTTCGGCATAGCTCATTCTTTCCGCTACTTTTTTCTCTATAACCATGGCCATAACGTCCCTGGTCAGTTTTACTTCCCCGCTCAAATTGACCTGGATCTCTTCCATAATTTCCTCAATTAGTTCCGGGTTGACATCGTGGTTCTCCAGATGGTTTTTCCAGCAGGCCACAGTTTCGCTTTCCTGCTCGTTTTGCAGCTGCCCGCTGTTCTGGAGCAACAGTTTATGCATCATGCTTTTTAATTCATGCAGGCCTTCATGCATATCCTGCCCGGTTAAAGGGCTGTTCCTTGCCGGGTGGTTCTCCTGCCTCTCTTTTTCCTTTTCCTTTTCAGAAAAATCGCCGTTGTTGCTTTTTTCCTTCTCTTGCACTTGCCTGTCCAGTGCAGCCAGAATCTCCAGGCGCCTGGGTTTAAAAAAGCCTTTAATGCCTTTTTCCCGGACAGTGCGGCTGTCAATAATAATCGCATCCTTGCCCAGGTCTTTTTTTACCAGCTGCAGCCCTTCCTGCAAGTTTTTGGCATAGAACTTCCTAACTCTCATCTTCGCTGATCACCCCTACTGCTTCCACTTTTACCTGTGGAAGTATCTCGTTTATGGAAATCACCGGTACATCAGGCAGAAACCGCTCCAACAACCGGCGGAAAGGTAGCCGGATTTTCGGGGAAGTAATTATTACCGGTGATATTCCCCGGCCCCTTACCTTTTCTACCAGGTTTGACAGCCCTTCCATCAATTTTTGGACCCGCTGAGGATCCATAACCGGCATGGTTCCCTGGGAAGTATTCTGCAAAGAACTGGCTATAACGTTCTCCAGGGAGGGGTCTACAGTAATTACCCTGAGCATATCTTCCTGGCCAAGATACATGCTGGTAATAACCCGGCTCAAGGATTCCCTGGCCGCTTCGGTAAGGACATCAGTGTCCCTGGTGGATTTGCCCTGGTCCGCCAGGGTTTCCAGTATAGTTACCAGGTCGTGAACCGGCACCCCTTCCCGCAGCAGGTTCTGCATTACCTTCTGCACCTCGCCTACCGACAACACGTCGGGAACCAGCTCCTCCACCAGGGCGGGCTGATTTTCCTTAACCGTATCGAGCATGTCTTTTACCGCCTGGCGGCTGAGCAATTCGTAAGAATAGCGATTTATTATATCGTTTAAGTGCGTGATTAAAACCGTGGGCGCATCCACCACGGTGCAACCCAAGATTTCAGCCCGTTCTTTTTGATCCGGCCTGATCCACAAAGCGGGAAGCTGGAAAGTAGGTTCCCGGGTAGAAATACCGCTCAACTCCTCCGGGAGTTCCCCTTCCGGGTTTAGAGCCAGCATGTAGCCGTTCCGCAGCTCTCCCCGGGTCACTTCGCTACCCTTGATTTTAATGACGTAATGGTTGGGCGGCAGCTGCAGGTTGTCCCGGATGCGTATAGGCTGTAAAATTATACCGAGCTCGTTTACCGCCTTGCGGCGGGCCGCGGTTATCCTTTCCAACAGGTTGCCGCCCCTCTCCGCGTCAGTTAAAGGCACCAGGTTGTATCCCACTTCGATTTCCAGCATCTCCACTTTAAGCAGCGAACTAAAATCTTCCGGCTCAGTTGAGGGTGCCGCAGCCATTTCTTCTTTTTTCTTTTCTTCTTCAACTTCCACCGTTTTCTGTTTTTCCTCACGCATAAGTATAAAAGCCAGCAACCCACAACCCGAGGCCAGCACCAGGAAGGGTTCCCATGGGAAATTGGGAAGTATGGCTATCACCAAAAGGAGCCCCGCGGCTATAAAAATTACCTTGGGATAAGAAAGTAACTGCCCGGTTACCTCTTCCCCGAAAGAGCCTTCTGCTGTAGAGCGGGTAACCAGCATACCCGCCGCCGTGGAAATAAGCAGGGCAGGTATCTGGGCCACCAGGCCGTCGCCTACGGTAAGGGTAGTATAGGTATCTAAAGCCCCGCCGAAATCCATGTCCATTTGCAACATTCCTATAGCCAGGCCTCCCAGGATGTTTATAAGCACTATGACAATACCGGCAATGGCATCACCCTTGACGAACTTGCTGGCCCCGTCCATAGAGCCGTAAAAATCCGCCTCTCTTTGCAAATCTTCTCTTCTTTTTTTGGCTTCTTCCTCGTCAATAAGTCCGGCGTTGAAATCGGCATCTATACTCATCTGCTTTCCGGGTAGGGAATCAAGGGAAAACCTGGCCGCTACTTCCGCCACTCGCCCGGCGCCGTTGGTAACCACCACAAATTGCACCACGGTAATGATAATAAATATAATCATACCCACTATAACCTGTTCTTGAATAACCACATCTCCAAAGGTGTCGATAACATCTCCCGCATCCGCCTGGGAAAGGATCAAGCGGGTAGAAGAAATGTTCAGGGCCAGCCGGAAAAGGGTGGCGGCCAAAAGCAGGGAAGGGAAAACGTTTAAATGGCGCGTTTCACTGATAAACAGGGTGGTAAGAAGCACTATCAGGGCAAAGGCAATATTAAGGGTGAGCAAGAAATCAAGCATTATAGTATGAATAGGAATAATTATAATGGCCACTACCAGGATAAACGCTACCCCGGCCAGGACATCGGTATTGGCCATGAGAAGCTGCCAGGGCGATTTTTGGTTGATGGTAAAGCGGGACGGAATATTCACGTTTTTTCCCCCTTGCACTGCATCGTATTCAAGCCGGGTTCAAAAATCCGGCAAACTAAAACACTGCTTTTTTTATCTATTCTTTTTCTTTCATGCGGTAAACCATGGCCAGTATTTCAGCTACCGCCTGGTACATTTCCACCGGTATTTCTTCCCCAAGTTCAGTGTTTTCCCAGATAGCCCGGGCCACCGGCGGGTTCTGCACTACCGGAACTTCGTTCTCCTCTGCTATTTCTCTTATCTTGCGGGCTATGACTTCCACCCCCGAAGCAACCAACACGGGGGCTTCATCTTCCCCCTCTTTATACCTTAAAGCTACAGCAACTTCGGTAGGGTTGGTAATAACCACGTCCGCAGACGGCACTTCCTGCAGCATCCTCTGGCGGGCTATGTGCCTCTGTTTTTCTTTTATCTTGCTCTGGATTTGAGGATCCCCCTCCAGTTGTTTGTGCTCTTCTTTTACTTCCCGCTTGCTCATGCGCAGCTGCTGCTGGAACTCGTACCTCTGGTAAATCCAGTCCAGAAAAGCCAGCCCCAAAAAAACCAGACCTACCGCCAGGCCAATCCTCACCATTACATGCCAAAACAGGTTGGCGGCAATGGCTACTTCCTGGCCCACCAGAAGCAACATCTCTTCCAAATACCCCCGCAGAAACAAAAAGGTTACCGAGCCTATAATGGCAATTTTGGCTATGGCCTTGAAAAACTCAAAGAGAGCCTTGCGAGATATTATCTTTTTTGCTCCCTCCACGGGATTTATCTTGTTGAACTTGGGCTTTATATGTTCCCCCGCAAAAAGAAAACCTACCTGCACCATGTTGGCTACTACTGCTATCAACACTGCAACTACAAAAACAGGAAAAATAATGCTAAAGTATAAACCTATAGCCTCACTCAACATGGCTCCCGCGTTGGCCTGGGAATATTCGGCATGTGCCGCACCCGCCAGATAATGAGACACCATATTCTCCAGGGCAGGGTAAACCATATTGCTTAAAAGCAGGAACAAAAACATTACCCCCAGGATATTAAGGGCAGAATTAAGCTCCATGCTTTTAAAAACCTGTCCCTTGCGCCGCGCTTCCTTTAAACGGTGCGGCGTAGGCTCCTCGGTTTTATCCCCTTCATCCTGCCCTTCAGCAAAAAGCTGCAAGTCCCATCCGCTCTTAAAAACGTTTTCTAAGGGGCGGGGCACCCTTTTGTTTTCCATTCCGGCGCCGGTATCATTAACCTCGAGCACTAGGCCCACTCCCAAATAAACATCTCAAAAGTATTCATGAACCGCTCCAGCAGCACTTCCATAACCCCGCTTAACAGCGGCAAAACTAAGGCCAGTAGAAATACGGAAAGCACTACTTTTATAGGTAACCCCAGTATAAACACGTGTACCTGGGGCACTGTTTTTCCCAGGAAACCTAAAGACATGTCCACCATCATAAGCACAATGATAATGGGAGCGCTTATTTGAAAAGCCAGAATAAATACGTGTGAAAAAAGCCTGAATACGCTTTCCACGTTTTCCGGGCCAAACAGCCCGCTCCCCAGCGGTATAAAATTAAAGCTGTGCGCTAGGGCCCTTATCAAGTAATGGTGCCCGTTTATAGTCAGGTAGTACACCAGGGCGAATATATACAAAAACTGGCCTAATATGGTAGTCTGGGCTTCCAAATACGGGTCAAATTCACCTGAAAGCATCATCCCCCCTTTAAGGGCTATCATATCGCCCGCGAACATGAATAGCGAAAAAAACATCACGGTCATAAAACCCAGGGCCAGGCCGGTAAGAAGTTCGTTGACCAGTATCCCCGCAAACTCCAGTCCGTGCACAGGTTCCAGGAACAGCTCTTCTCCCAGGGTGAGCATCATAAGCAGCGCCAGGACCATGGAAAAGAACACCCGCAGCTGTGGGGGTATGCCTCCCCAGGAAAAAAAGGGGAAAAGCATGGCAAACCCCGATATCCTCACCAGCACCATCAGGTAACCCATCCATGCCTGCATGTCCACCACATCTATTACCACAACGTCCCCACACCTTCCTTATGTCTTCCCTGGCAGGCTGCGTCAAAGAACACCCAGCCCGTCTACCCAGAGCTGCTGGGTAAAATCTACTACCAGGCCCACTACCCAGTTGCTAAACAACATAACCGAAACCAGCACGGCAATTATTTTGGGCACAAAAGCAAGGGTAGGCTCCTGCACCTGGGTGGTAGCCTGCAGCACGCTAACCAGTAACCCTACCGACAATCCCAGGCCCAATATGGGAGCTACCATCAATAAAATTACAGTAACCGCTTCCCGCAGTATATCTACAGCTTCATCCGGCGACATATCTTTTCCTCCCCCTGTCAGGAAAAACTTTCCAGCAAAGACCTTACCACCAGGTGCCACCCGTCCACCAGGACAAAAAGCAGTATTTTAAACGGAAGAGAAACTATTACCGGGGGCAGCATAAACATCCCCATGGACATAAGGGTACTGGCTACCACCATGTCTATTATTAAAAAAGGAACAAAAATTCTAAACCCCATTTCAAAAGCCGTCCTTAATTCGCTGACCACAAAAGAAGGAACCAGCACCTGCAGTGGAACATCTTCCCTTACTTCCGGGGGTTCTCTTTCAGCTATGTCCAGGAAAAGACTAAGATCCCGGTCCCGCGTATGATCCAACATAAAGCTCCTCAAAGGATCCACTGCTTCCTCAAAAGCTTCCTCCTGGGTTATCTCTTCCTGCTGATAAGGTTGCAAAGCGTTTTCGTTTATTTCCTCCAGCCGCGGAAACATTATAAAAAAGGTCATAAACAAGGCCAGCCCGACTAAAACCTGGTTGGGGGGAACCTGCTGCGTCCCTATTGCGTTGCGGACAAAAGAAAGAACTATTACTATCCGGGTAAAAGAGGTCATCAAAACCACAAATGCCGGGGCCAGGGTAAGCACGGCCAGCAACAGAATGATCTGCAGGTAGCCGACCAGCTCTACCGGTTCCCCTTCCTCTTCTACCTCTATCCCCGGAACAGGAAAAGGCTGGGCTTCCACTGCTCCCCACAGGTTTAAAAATGCAAAAACCAGGAAAAACAGTGTCAGTATAACCGCTGATTTTATTATCCAGTTTCCACGTTTTAACCGCAATTTTCCCTGTAACCTCATTTCCCGCCCGTTAATTTACTTGGGGTCGTAAAATTTTTTAAGCAAACGAGAAAACTGGCTGCCTCCTTCTTCCGTTTCTGCAGCATAATAATTGTCTATTTCGGCCAGTTCTTCTTCCGATATTTCTTTAAGCAGCGATACGTTGCCCTGGGATACCCCCAGCAGCAAAAGCTTTTCACCCGCCTGCACCAATAAAAGCATGGTACTGCCCCTGTGGTCCAGGGGAATTTTTTCCCGGATTTTTATTCTCCCGTCTCCACCAGGGCGGGCCATGGGACGGAGCCCAAACCGGATAAAAACGTAAGCGGAAAAACACACCAGTAACAGTATAAATATCACGGAAACTATTTCAAAACCCGGCACTTACAGCTATCCCCCTGTCTTTACTACCCGCTATCTTTCACTTTCTTCCTGCTCACCCAGGAATGAAACAACCCTGACTCCAAAGCGTTCGTTTATTACCACTACTTCACCCTGGGCAAAAGGGATTTCATTTACCAGGATGCTTATACTTTCATCGGCCAGGCGGTTTAACTTTAACAGAGAACCTTTCTCCAGCCCTATCAGGTCCCTTACCTTTAACTGGGTTTTTCCCAGTTCCGCGCTAACAGAGAGGGGTATATCGCTAAATGTCTCTACGTCCAGAAAGCCTTGCCTGGATTCGGTGTGCGTAAAAGGAGCAAATTCAACTTTTTCCACTACCGGCCTGTCTCCCCGGTCAGGGACTTCGGCATTTTCCTGCTTGCCCTCTTTTACTTCTGTTTTATCATTTTCCGCCCGGCTATCCTCCTCGTTGCCGGAAACCGGCGGGCTTTCCTGCTCTTCTCCCAAAGAAGCGGCACGCAACTCTTCAGGATCTGCCTCCCCTCCCGTGCTTTCCTGCATTTCCTCGTATTTGCTGATATACTTCTGGTAATCATTCTTTTTTTGGTTTTCTTCTTCCATAATTATCCCCCGCATGATTACTGAATTATAAACTCTCTAAAATACACCTCTTTTATTTCTCCCGAGGTAAGAAGAGCGTTTAACTCCCGCCTTATCTCTTCTTTTAGCATGCTTTGGCCATTGTCGGGATCTTGAAGCTCTTCCACACTTTTGCTGCGTAAGACCGCATTTATTCGATCCCTTCTCTCGTTGTATCGTTCATCCAGCTCATCTTCCAGGTCCCCTTCCTCAAAAGCCAGGACTATTTCCAGCTTCATGTAGTGGCCACCCCTTGGTTCCGCCGGGTTGGTAGTAAATTCATCCAGCTCGTATTCGTAAGGATACTGGCCTTCGTAAGTTTCCTCTTCGAAAACTCCCTTTACAAATGCCCAGGTCTCTTCCCCAAAAAACAACAGAACTCCTACCACTACAAATCCCAACAACAGTGGAAGCCCTACCTTAAACAACAGGGAGCGCGATTTCTTGGGCGAGCTCGATTCGCTTTCTTTGTTTTCTTCCTGGGCCCTTTTGTCTTTAACATCCATAAAATCACCTGCCTGTTTTGTTTACTAAAACACGGATATAACTATGGTAACCCTGCGGTTGCGTTCCCGGCCTTCTTCCGTTTCGTTGGAGGCAACAGGGTGGTGCTCTCCGTAACCTATAGCCTGCAGCTGTTCCGGCTCCAGCCCTTCTTCTTCCACCAGGTAGCGGACTACCGTTACCGCCCTCATGGCCGAAAGCTCCCAGTTTGAGGGGAACTCTGCAGTGCTTATAGGAAGGTTACAGGTATGGCCTTCCACCAGCACGTTGCTGGGGATCTCCCGCAACAGGTCGGCCAGCTCTTCCAAGAGGGACCAGGCTTCCGGCTTGAGTTCGGCTTGCGCCCTGTAAAACAGCAGCTTATCCGGCAGATGCATAACAATTCCCCGGTCTGCTACCAGTTCCGGTTCTACTTCATCTTGCAGCCCTTCTTCCGCCAGGAAATCTTCAACCTCCTCCATTATTTCCCGGGCTTCTTCCCACTGTTCCAGTAATTCCTGCACCTGCGGGTCCATGGGAGCTTCATCCCCGGTATGGGGAAGGTACTCGTCTTCTTCTTCGATATCGCGTCCTTCATCCAGGATACTGGGATGGCCGGTAAAAGAAGTCTGTACCGCGGCCATCACCTGCCGGAAGCTTTCTTCATCGATGATGGACATGGAAAACAGGAGTATGAAAAAAGCCAGCAGCAGGGTAACCATATCCGAATAAGTCTGCATCCAAAGGGGAAGGCCTCCTTCACCCTCCTTTTTTCTTTTCCTCTTAAAACCTTTCTTATCAGACATCCATGGTCGCCCCCTCGGCTTTTTCTTCCCGGCTTCTCCTCTCTTCTTCTTCCAGCCTTTCTCTTTCCGCAGGGGAAAGGTATGCCTTTAACTGCTCCTTCAGCAGACGGGGATTAATCCCGCTTTGCAGGGCAAGCAGGGCTTCTATTACCGCCTCTTTCCTCTGCATCTCCTGCTCGCTGTATACAGCCAGTTTACCCGCTATAGGGTTGAATAATAGGTTGGCAAACATTATCCCGTAAAAAGTGGTAATCAGGGCTACCGCCATCCCCGGCCCGATGGCGTCAGGGTCATCGAGGTCAGCCAGCATGACTATCAAACCTATCAGGGTCCCGATCATACCAAAAGCAGGTGAAAGAGTACCCCAGGTCTTGTAAAGGTTTTGACCCAGCTGGTGCCTGGTTTCCAGGGCTTCCAGCTCCGTGTTAAGTATGTGCCTGATGGCGTCGGGTTCAAAGCCGTCTATAACCATCCGCAGCCCGTTGCGCATGAAGGGATCTTCTATCTCTTCCAGTTCATCCTCCAGCACCAGCAAGCCTTCCTTGCGGGCCTTTTGGGCCAAATAAACAAACCTTTCGTTAAGGGTGGCCACGTCTTCGTCTTTCCTGACAAAAGCCTGCTTGGTTATCTGAATCACCATCTTGATATCTTCCGACCTGAAGAAGATCAAAAGCGCTCCAAAGGAACCGCCAAGGGTAATCATGAGGCCTGCCCAATCCAAAAATTGACCTATATCTCCCCGGAGAATTATGCCTGTTAAAACAGTTCCACATCCTATCAGTATCCCCAGGATAGTGGTAATATCCGGTCTTTTCAACTGGCTGCACCTCCTTAAAGGAAAAAGGGGAAGGGGGAATTCCCTTCCCCTTCGCCATTCACCTACCTCTGCATGTTAATCACTTCGGTAAGTATCTCGTCAGAAGAAGAAATAACCCGGGTATTGGCCTGAAATCCCCGGCTGGAAGTAACCAGCTCCGTAAACTCGTCTGCAAGGTCAGCGTTGGACATTTCCAGGGAAGAATCCTGTATAACGCCTCTTCCGCCCTCTCCGGGCAGCCCTATGCGGGCTTCCCCGGAGTTGGCAGTTTCCGCAAAGAGGTTACCCCCTTCTTTACTCAAACCTTCCGCGTTGGGGAAATACGACATGGCAGCATAACCCAGCACTTCCCTCATGCCGTTGGAATAGGTGCCGCGGATAGCGCCGGTTTCTTCGATGTCGAAGTCTATGAGCTCCCCGGCCGAGAATCCGTCATGATCGTCTACTATAACTTCGGAATCCTCAGAA
>PWGO01000097.1 GCA_003554525.1 Syntrophomonadaceae bacterium
GCAAGGGGAGTAAATAAGGAAGGAGGTTTCATCCTGGGGGTTTTACCGGGTAACAGTCCCCGGGAAGGGAATAACTACCTTACTGCTTCTGTAGCTACGGGTATGGGAGAAGCCCGTAATGCAGTGATTGCCCGCACCTGCGAGGCTATGATCGCTATTGGGGGAGAACACGGCACTCTTTCAGAAATAGCCATGGCTTTAAAAATGGGAAAACCGGTAGTAGGCATTAATACCTGGGAGATTACCCCATACCAGAAGAAATGCGCCGCGGATAGCGGGATAGTTTATGCTTCTTCACCGGAAGAAGCTGTAGAAAAAGCAATAGAGATGGCCAGAGGATAGAACGAAAAAGGTAGTAGAAGGTGATAGTGATAGTGATATTTTTGTTGACATTTTTGTTTATGTAAGTTTATTATACAAAAAAAGAAATAGATAAGACTGGCACTGCAAATCATAATTATCCAGTTAGATTATGTGTGGGGCCGGGTGAAAAATAATTTAGTTTAATCAATAATTTAGGGGGAAGAAGGAATTATGGAAAACTGCAAAGTCCCAGCGGAGAAGCTGAGAGCTTTTTGTACTAAAGAAGAGTTTCAAGTAGACGCTGAGCTTGAAGCAGAAGACGATGGGATTATAGGGCAGCACCGGGCGCTTAAGGCACTGGAATTTGGCCTGGGGATACAGAGCAAGGGTTTTAATATTTATGTAGCGGGTGTTCCAGGCACCGGAAAAGAGACGGCGGTTAAAGAATACGTGGAAAAAGTGGCTCGGGATGCCGGTTCTCCCGGGGATTTGTGTTATGTAAACAATTTCCGGGATCCTTACCGCCCCTGCATACTGACTTTGCCCAAGGAAACAGGTATAGAATTTGCCCGGGAGGTAAAAAACCTTATAAATACGGCACGGCAGGAAATTCCACGGGCCCTGGAAAGCGACGAATACGTATCCCAAAAAGAGAACATTACCCGGCAGTATAACGAGAGGAAACAGGAGCTTTTTAACCGCCTGAATGAAAAAGCCCATGAGCAGGGTTTTATGATACAGCAGTCCCCGTCGGGTTTTTTAATAATCCCCAAAAAAGAAGACGGTTCTCCCATGCAGGAAAATGATCTGATGTCGCTTTCTGAAGAAGAACGGAAAGCCATTTATGAAAAGCGAAACGTGCTGGAAGATGAGCTAAAGGCAACCATGCGGGAAGTCAAACATATTGACCGCAAGGCTTCGGAGGATATAAAAGAGCTGGACCAGAAGGTTATTCTTTTTTCGGTGGAACATCTTTTTAACGAACTCTTGGAAAAGTACAAGGACCAGGAAGAGGTCACCGAATACTTAAAAGCCATGCAGGAAGATGTGGTGGAAAACGGGGACCTTTTCCGGCATGAAGTGGAAAGCAAACAGGAGCAGGTTCCTTTTGCTTCCACGGGGGCTTCCATGGGGGCCATGGGGGTTCCCTGGTCCCAGGCCCCACAATTCAAAAAATACGAAGTTAATGTAATAGTTGATAATTCCGGGGTGGAGGGGGCCCCGGTAGTAATGGAGATGAACCCCACTTACTACAATGTTTTTGGAAGGATCGAAAAAGAAGCCCAGTTTGGTGCGCTAGTAACCGACTTTACCATGATAAAAGGCGGCTCGCTGCACCAGGCTAACGGGGGTTTTTTTGTGGTCTCTGTGGAAGACTTATTAAAAAACTTGTTTACCTGGGAAAGCCTCAAAAGGGTTCTCAAAAACCAGGAGTTGGAAATAGAAGAAGCCGGAGAGAGGTTGGGTTTTATGTCTGCCCAGAGCCTGCGGCCTGAACCGGTTACCCTGGATGTGAAGGTAGTGTTAATTGGTCCGCCCCATCTTTACTACCTCCTGCACCGCTTTGACCCGGAGTTCCAGGAGCTGTTTAAAGTAAAAGCAGAATTTGACGTAACCATGGATCGGAAACCAGAAAATGTTAAAAACTACAGCGCTTTTATATCCACATTTTGTCAAAAAGAACAGCTGGTACAGCTTGATGATTCCGCCCTGGCCAGGGTGGTAGAATACGGGTCACGCCTTGCGGAAGACCAGAACAAGTTATCAACCAGGTTTGCGGAAATAGCTGATGTAATAAGGGAAGCCTGCTACTACGCGTATTGCGGCGGGTTAAAGGAGGTCTCTTCTTCTCATATTGCCCGGGCTATCGAAGCTCATATTTACCGTTCTAACCTGATACAGGAAAAAATCCAGGAAATGATGGAAAAAGATCAGCTGCTTATAGATACGGAGGAGAAAAAAGTTGGTCAGATAAACGGCCTTACTGTATTCAATGCAGGTGATTTTTCATTTGGAAAGCCCACGCGGATAACTTGCAGCATTGGGATGGGACGGGGCGGAATTATAGATATAGAAAGGGAAGCGAAACTGGGAGGCCGTCTTCATACCAAGGGGGTAATGATACTTGCCGGCCTGCTTTCTTCCCGGTATGCCGGGGATATGCCTTTAAGCCTTTCCGCGCGGCTGGTTTTTGAACAAAGTTATTCCGAAGTAGACGGGGACAGCGCTTCCAGCACCGAGTTTTACGCATTGCTTTCAGCCCTTTCCGGCCTGCCCTTGAAGCAGGACCTGGCGGTAACAGGTTCTGTGAATCAAAAAGGGGAAGTTCAAGCCATTGGAGGGGTAAACGAGAAAGTAGAAGGATTTTACGAGATATGCAAAAGCCGGGGATTAAACGGTGAACAGGGAGTAATTATTCCCCGGAGCAATGTACAGAATTTGATGTTGAAAGAAGAAGTGGTGGAAACTGTTGAAAAAGGAAATTTTCATGTTTATGCGGTAAGCAACGTTGATGAAGCCCTGGAGATATTGACTGGGGTAAAAGCCGGGGAAAGGAAAGAAAACGGCAGCTATGAGGCAGGCAGCGTGAATGACATGGTGCAAAAAGCCTTGCGTTCTTATGCCGAAAAGATGAAGGGATACCGGGAAGAAAAATCCCGTAGGGAAGCAAAAGAAGAAAACGGGGAAGAGCAAAAAGAGGAGTAACCCATCTTTTAGATGAAGGAGAAAATGGCATGAAAATAAAAAAGTGGCGTGCCTATGACGAGCTGGCCTGGGTGGAACCTATTATTGCACCTCCTGAAGAATACCAGGAAGAAAGCCGGTTGTACTGTGATGCCATAATAGAAAACTCCAGTATAGAAGTATCAACGCTTCTTCACCTGGGCTGTGGAGCGGGGATAAATGATTATACCTTTAAAGAGTATTTTCGCATAACCGGAGTTGATATTAGCCCGGAGATGCTTAAAGTAGCACTGAAAATTAATCCCCAGGTGAGTTATTTGCAAGGAGATATGCGGAAGATAATGCTGGGCAGGCAGTTTGACAGTGTAGTCATTCCTGATTCTATAAGTTACCAGCTAAAATGGAGAGACCTTTGTAAAACCATTGTTTCTGCGTACAAGCATTTAAGGATCGGGGGTGTTCTTCTTATAACTGCCTCATTAGCGGAGCAGTTCAAAGAAAATAACTTTGTTTATACCGGTTCGCGGGGCGAGGTGGAGGTTACTCTTTTTGAAAACAACTATATTACCTGCCCTCACCGGACCTCTTACGAAGCTACTTTTATTTATTTGATCCGGCAGAGTGGGGAGCAGGAGATATACACCGATGTGCACCAGGCAAGCCTGTTTAAAATGGGAACCTGGGAGGAGCTATTCAGGAGGTTTAATTTAAATTTGATAGATACACTGCAGCTGGATCATCTGTATGCTCCATACATTATGGGAGAAGGGGAATTCCCACTGGTAACCTTTGTTTGCCGAAAAGAAAGTTAGTTTAATTAGTAACTGCAAGTTTGAAAAATTTAAGTTAAGTACTTGACTATAGACGACCGGTCTAATACAATGTGGTTAACCTGGTTACGAAAGGGGCAATTATTATGGAGGTTTACCAAAAGTTAAGAGAGGTTTTAGATTCGCACCCTTCAACTGCACCGGAGGCAGATTCTATCTACGAAATACTTGAAATTCTTTTTACCCCGCGGGAAGCTGAAATTGCCGTTCAAATGAGTTTTAGAGCTAAAAAGCCGGGAGAAATTGCGGATAGGGTGGGTCTGCCCGAAGCTGAAACTTTAAATCACCTGGAAGCCATGGCCGATAAAGGGATAATCATGTCGCGCAAGAAAGATGGTGAGACATATTATTTGCTGGTGCCTCTTATCCCGGGCGTATTTGAGTTTCCTTTTATGAAAGGTGGCGAAACGCCGGAGCTAAAGCGCCTGGCTGAGCTGTGGGAAAAATATCACAGCGAAGTTTTTGGGGCTTCTTTTGCCGGTAATCCTACACCGTTGATGCGGGTAGTGGCGGTGGAAAAATCAATAACCATGCGGGATCGCGTTCTTCCCTACAAAGAAGTACAAAATTTTATTAAAAATGCCTCCTTTATTGCATTAACCAACTGTGCTTGCCGGGTTAGTGTAAACGGGTGCGACAGGCCCAGGGAAGTGTGCCTGATATTTGACAGTGCAGCCGAATTTCTGGTGGAACGTGGATTTGCCCGCCAGATAAGTAAGGAGGAAGGGATGGAAGTACTGGATACGGCCGAAAAAGCAGGACTGGTTCATACTACTAACAACAGTGCGGACCGGGCAAATCTTATCTGCAACTGTTGCCCTTGCTGCTGTACTATTCTGCGCGGTAGAACTCAGCTTAACCATCCGCATGCTTTTGAGCCCAGCCGATTTGAAGCCTCTGTAGATGCCGACCGATGCACTGGCTGCTCGGTTTGCATTGATGAACGCTGCCCGGTGGAAGCCATAAAAATGGAAGATGATGTGGCGGTAGTTGATGCTTCGGAATGTATTGGCTGTGGTCTTTGTGTTACCGGGTGCCCTGAAGGAGCCATGTTTCTTAAGGAAAGAGAGCAGGTACCTTCGACACCGGAAACGGTAATGGAAATGACCCTGAAAATACTGCAGGAAAAAGGCAGAATTGATTCCTTCCAGAAGATAATGCAAAGATAAGATTTTATGGGGAGATGCAAAAATGGCACGCAAAGGTGTTCGAGAAAAAATTGTGCGCAAAGGTGCCGACCTTGTTCACGCTCAGGGTTTTAACGCTACGGGAATCCAGCAAGTTCTTGATATAGCCGAAATCCCAAAAGGCTCGTTTTATTATTATTTTAAAAGCAAAGATGATTTCGGGGTTTCGGTGATTGACTATTTTGCTGCAAATATCGGGGAAGTGTTTGGCAGGTTCCTGGGTGATAAGCAAATTCCACCCCTGCAAAGATTGGAAAAACTGTTTGAATACTATGAACAGGAGTTTGAAAACTCGGGCTGCACCCGGGGCTGCCCCTTGGGTAATCTTGCCCTGGAGCTTGCCGATACTAACGAAAAACTTCGTAAGCACCTGAGTGGGGTAACAAAAGATCTTATTGACAGGATTGAATCCTGTTTACACGAGGCAAGGTTGGAGGAATCCATTTCCCCTGAAAAAGACACCCGCGATGTGGCGCACTTTATTTTTCACGCGTTTGAAGGCGCTGTATTGAACATGAAAGTAGAAAGAAGTATTGAGCCTTACAGGTCTTTCCGCCGGTACGTTATGGATTACCTGAGGAAGTAAGGAAAAAATGATCGAAGCATGAAAAACATTAATTACGGGAAAGGAGAATGAATATTGCAACTTTTTAAACCGGTAAAGGTAGGAAGCATGGATTTAAAAAACCGTATATGTATGCCGGCTATTCACCACGCCTATACGCCGGACGGGATGGTAAACGATAAGCTGGTGGAGTACTACCGGGCCAGGGCGGAAGGCGGGGCTGCTTTCATAACCGTGGGAGGCTGTACTGTAGACGAGCTTGGGGGCGGTCCCGCCATGATCGGGTTGCACGAGGATAAATTTATTCCCGGTATGGAAAGGCTGGCTTCGGTTATCAAAGATGCCGGGGCCTATGCCGGTGTGCAGCTTTACCAGGCCGGGAGGTATACTCACTCTATAATGACGGGCGGAATTCAACCTATAGCCCCTTCTCCCATTGCTTCCCGGTTGACCCGCGAAGAGCCCCGGGAGATGACCCTGGAGGATATAGAAACTGTACAGGAAAACTTTGCTGCAGCGGCACTGCGTGCTAAAAAGGCCGGTTTTAATGCAGTAGAAATAATAGCCAGTGCAGGGTATCTAATATGCCAGTTTCTTTCGCCGCTAACTAACCAGAGGAACGACGAATACGGGGGTAGCTGGGAAAACCGGTGCCGCTTTGGGGTTGAAGTAGTTAAGAAGGTGAAAGAGAGGTTAGGGGAAGATGTTACCCTTTTAGTGCGCCTTTCCGGGAACGATTATATGCCTGGAAGCAATACCAATGAAGAAGCTGCCGCATTTGCCGTAGAGCTAGAGAAAGCAGGGGTAGACTGCTTTAATGTTACCGGCGGTTGGCACGAAACCAGGGTGCCGCAGATAACTGGCGACCTGCCCCGAGGCGGGTTTGCATACCTGGCGCGGGGCATAAAAGAAGCGGTCAGTGTCCCGGTTATTGCCAGTAACCGTATAAATGATCCCGGGGTGGCGGAAAAGATTCTGCGGGAGGATCAGGCGGATTTGATAAACATGGGTCGCCCGCTAATAGCCGATCCCTGGCTTCCGGAAAAAACCCGTAACGGTAAAACCGGATCTATCCGGAAGTGTATAGCATGCAACCAGGGGTGCCTGGATATGGTTTTCACCATGCAGGAACTGCACTGCGCGGTTAACCCGCTGGCGGGCAGAGAGCACGAGGTAAATATTACAAATGCGGAATCCCCGGCCAAAGTCCTGGTTGTAGGCGGCGGGCCGGCAGGTATGCAGGCTGCCGTTACTGCTGCTTCCCGCGGGCACCAAGTAACCCTCTGGGAAAAAGAGGGCCAACTGGGTGGCCAGCTGCACTATGCATGCCTTCCACCGGGGAAACAGGAGTTTATAACCCTGGTGGACTATTTAAGAAACCGGCTTGAAGAAACCGGGGTGAAGGTGGAATTGAACCGGGAAGCCTCCCGGGAAAATATCCGGGATTTTGGTGCAGATAAAGTAGTTCTGGCTTCGGGTGCTGTTTCTTCTTCCGCCCCGTGCCCGGTAGAGGATGAAAGCAGGGTAGTTAACGCGGTAGAAGCCCTGAAAGGTGAAATAAACCCGGGCAAAAATGTGGTAGTAGTAGGCGGCGGTGCCGTGGGTTGTGAAACAGCGCTTGCCGTATCGCGTATGGGAACCCCGGATGCGGAGACGGTAAAGTTCCTGCTGGAAAATGATGCTGAAACCCCGGAAAAAATTAAAGAGCTTATGCACTGGGGTACCAGGAATGTGACCGTAATTGAGCAGTTTAAAGGAATAGGAAAAGATATAGGAATGTCCACCAGGTGGGTTATTATAAAGTGCTTGCGGAATATGGGTGTGGCCATGCATGACCGGACGGCGGTTAAAAAAATAACTGGAGAAGGTGTCCTGGTAGAAAAAGAAGGAGAGGAAACCTTTTTCCCTGCCGATACAGTGGTGTTGGCTGTAGGAGCTACACCGGTTAACCGCCTGGCCGAAGAGCTTAAGGAAGAACAATTTGAGCTACATGTAACAGGTGATGCCAGCAGCCCCCGCAAGGTAACCGAAGCAATCAAGGAAGGGTTCGATGCCGCACTGTTACTGTAGTTAAGGCGGTTGTTTCAGCCAGGTGAATTTTGCTTGAAGAAATAGATAACTGGTAAAAGGTTAAAAGTATTACTAATTAAGGTTACCGGGCTTTGCCTTAACATGATTTAGGAATGCGGAGGGATCGATAATGACAAATAACGAGGGTGGCGGGAGAATGCAGAACCGGTTCAGGGCTCATCCCTGGCACGGTGTTTCGCTGGGAGAGGGATGGCCGGAAACAGTAAATGCCTATATAGAAGTGGTTCCCAGTGACACGGTTAAATACGAGCTGGATAAGGAAACAGGGTTATTAAAGGTAGATCGTCCCCAGCTTTTTTCCAACATCTACCCGTCCCTGTACGGGATGATACCACGCACTTACTGTGGGGACAGGATAGGGGAACACTGTAGCAGTAAAATCAGGGATATGGAAATTGAGGGTGATAAAGATCCCCTGGATATATGTGTCCTTACGGAAAAACTGGTACCGCACGGCGATATTCTTTTGAGGGCCAAGCCCATAGGGGGGTTCCGCCTGGTTGATGACGGGGAAGCTGACGACAAGATACTGGCCGTCCTGGTGGACGATGCGCTCTACGGTTCATGGGATAACCTGGAAGACTGCCCGGAGGTGGTAATCCGCCGGCTGGAGCACTTTTTCTTAACATACAAGCAGATGCCCGGGAGCAAAGACAAAAAGTGCTGGTTGGCCGGCAGATACGGGAAACAAGAAGCCTTTGAGGTGATAAAACTGGCCCACGAAGATTACCGGGAGAAGTTTAACTAAGCCAGTAAGCATGTTTTCTACTCTAAAAGAAAGCTAATTCTAAAACGTGTGCCGTTGCACCTGCTGCCAGGCAGAAAGGAACGCTGATGGACATTCTAATTAGGGTAAAACGGAAACCCAGGATGCCGCTTTCGTAAGGAAATTTGCTCAGGCTTAGCAGGGTCCAGGCAGTTACCAGGGAGATAACTGTTCCCAGCCCGGCCCCGGTGCCGTAAATAGAAGCGATTATGGGAAAAGAAGCGTAGGGCCCCATGGCCAGGATCATGCCTCCCAGTGTACCCAGGAAAACACCGCTAAAGCCTGCTTCACGGGCCAACCATTCACGCACAAATTCCTCGGGTATAAGTGCTTCCAGCATACCGGCTATGATAAAAGCCAGTATGAGCATGGGCAGGACGTTCCATAGCTGCTGCACGCCTGCTTTTATGCCTTCTTTATGCTTGTTTTTACCGCTGTTTACAGCAATCAAGACTGCGGCAAGTAGGAACAGGGCCAGGGTGGGTACCAGCATGGATAAATTCATCATCAGGTATTCTCCTTGTTAAAAAAATCCTTGTTAAAAAAATCATTGACGGTTTTATCGGAAAATAGCCGCCGGGACAGGAGCCCAATCAGGATAGGGATGGGGATGGTAATAAGGTTGCGCAGAAGTGCAATACCCGGGTTAATAAGACTTATTTCCATGGGCAACCTGGCCACATCGTATACGTGTTTGCCGGCCAAAAAAGAGAAAAATAGATAAAATGGTATGCCTTTTTCCTTGAAACCGGAGAGGAAAGGATAGTATACGTAGGGTGGCCCAGGGAAAAGCCCACCTGCTGCGGCACTGAACAGGATCCCTTTAATTCCGGAAAACTTTTGCAGTAGCTTATCCATCCATTCCTTGGATAAAAACGCCTGCAGTTGACCCGTCAAAAGGAAAGCTGCTATTATCAGTGGCAGCGCCTGTACCAGGGTGCGCAGGGACAACTCCAGCCCTTTAACTACCAGTTCACTTCCTCCCCTGAAATATGCAAGCAAAACAAGCAAAACCGCAGCGGCAGCAAGCCCTTTTAGCGCTCCTTGCATGGTGTATTCCCCCTTGTATGCTTGAATAAAAGCTCATATCAGTGCTGATCGTTATACACACTTGACACCGGCAAAGCAAGTTGTGTTGTTTTCGCTGGTAGTGTTGTTTTCGCTGGCGGCAAGGGAGTATAAAATAACCCAAAGATTGTAGCTTTACCCCGTGGTGTCAAGCAGCACCCACATTGGTGCCACGACATCTTCCTCCCCCCTGGTGGGCTGATCGTTATACACACTTGAC
>PWGO01000130.1 GCA_003554525.1 Syntrophomonadaceae bacterium
AAGATCGCAGAGGAACAAGGAACAGGCAGGTCCACCGGAGCATGCAGGTCCACCGGAGCATGCAGGTCCGAATGGGGAGGCAGTAGATGAAGAGGAAGAAAAAGACGAAGATGGCAAAGAAGAAGATAAAGATGAAGATGAAGATGAAGATGAAAAAGAAAACGGTGGCAAATATTCGGGGGAAGATAACCAAAAGGAAGGAAAGGATGATAAAGATTCCGGTTCCGGCCCTCCCGGCAGAAAACGAGGTCCTCCCCACAGGTAGATTTTTTTAAACCGGGAACCCCGGGGAGGAGTATAAATGAAAATTACAAAGCTGCTTTTGATGTGCCTTTTGGCAGCGTCGTTAAGCGGGTTGCTTAACGGCGGCTGTCAGGCGGAAAAAGAAAGTAATACTTTTTCCTTTTTCCAAAAAGTAAACCTGGAAATGCCCCGGGGATGGGAGAAGGAAGAAGAAAAGGCGGATCGGGCCCGCGGCAGGGCTGCCCTGCAGCTAAGAAACCGGGAAAATCCGCATGGGAAAGTGATCCTTACTTACCTTTCCCGGGAGCATTTCTGTTTAGAAAAAGCGGAAGAGGAAGCAGTGGAACTGCTGGAGTCGAGTCTTTTCCGCCTGCAGGGGGAAATAGAGAAAACACGGAAAAAAAGCGGCGGCAGGAAGGTTATTTATTTTAACGCCAGGGCGGGCGAACTGGAAACCAAGAAAATCTATGCTGCATTAATTACGGGAGATACCGGTCATGTAATTGTTAACCTGATTGTAGATGAAGACGATGTTGACTTTTTCCTGCCCTACAGAAGAGAGTTAATAAACGCGGTTAATTTCCGGTAGATTTAATCAAGCGGTAATACGGGGAGAGGAACAGCCCGCAGGCTGTATCCTCTCCTTTTCTTGTTGTTTATGGAAATATACTCCGGGTAGCGGAAGGATTTAAGTGGGAAGGTGATGAATATATATTATGGTGAATAAAACAACTATAAAAAGAATTTTGTTTAAAAAGGGGAACAGAAATTGGAGCCGTGGCAGTTGTTTGTTACTTCGTTCACGGTTTAAATACACTGCAGTTATTTTAGTCAGGTTGGGGTAACTGTCCGGAAGGGAGCAGTTTAAAATAAAGTAATTGTTTAGTACGATCAGGGCGGTAATTACAAAAATGAAGTCCATTACAGCTTGAGGAGGTGTTTAATTTGGACGCAGACAGTTTTGTAACCAGGGCGGTTAAAGAAGCAGTGGTCCGTGCTGTCTCGGGGGGCGGAGATGATGTGCGCAGCAAGATATTCAATATCAGCCGGGAAGCGGTAAAAACCAGCCTGGATAGAACCGAGCCCTCCCGGGAAAGGGTGGAAGAAGTTTCACGTGAGACCATGCGGGGTGTAGCCCAGGGCGTCCGGGAGTTCAGTTTAATCGTGGAAGATTATGGCAAGGAAGCAGTAAAAGGCATTAATGAAGGGATTTGCCACGCCGGTGAAGGTTTTGCCGACTACAGCCTGGAGGGAATGGAAGCAGCCATGGAAGAGGTAAAAGGGGTAATGAGCCAGATTCAGTAGTGCAACAATAGCAATATATAAGTAATATACAAAAAGGAAGAATAATAATGAATTATAAAGCAATAATATTTGATCTGGACGGCACTTTGCTGGACACGTTAAAAGACCTGGCACTATCTGCCAATACGGTGTTGGAAAGGCGGGGTTATCGGGGCCACTCTGAAGATAAATACCGTTATTTCGTTGGTGAAGGAATTGAAGTCCTGGTAAAGAAGGCTTTACCCCCTGAAGCCGCGGAACATGAGAACCTGGGTGAAATAGTACAGGAAGTGAAAAATGAATACGGAAGACGTTGGGCCGACCACACTGCTCCCTACCCGGGCATCCCTGAACTTTTGGATAACCTGGAGGAAAAAGGTCTCCCCAAGGCTATACTCTCCAACAAGCCCCACGAGTTTACGATTATTACGGTGGAAGCACTCCTGCCCCGCTGGTATTTTCACGCGGTGCAGGGCATATCCGAACTTCCACGCAAACCTGACCCGGCAGGGGCTTTAAGAATAGCGGATAAACTTGGTCTTGCTCCCAGTGAGATTCTTTACGTAGGGGATACTGCTACGGACATGAAAACCGCGGTTGCTGCTGGCATGTACCCTGTGGGGGTGCTGTGGGGTTTTCGTACCGCACAGGAGCTGCTTGAGAACGGCGCGCAAACCTTGATTAGCCACCCCGAAGAATTGCTGGCCCAGGGATGGTTTTAGGGGTATTTGAGAGGTGAGAGGTGGGAAGTTAGAGGTAAGAAGAAGGGAGTAAATAGAATGATTTCCCGGTTTAAAGGTTCTTTGCTTGGTGTAGCAGCCGGAGATGCCCTGGGAGTTCCGCGGGAAGGAGCCGTATCTTTGGGAGAGGTTAGGGATATCAGTTCCCGTTACACCGACGATACGGCCATGACTATAGGCCTGGCCGAGTCCCTGGTGGAGTGCAGGGGGCTGGACGAGGAACACCTTGCCATGCGCTTTATGTGCAATTACGAAAGAGAGCCGTGGCGGGGCTACGGCGGAGGCCCCCCGCGGATATTTCACCTGATGCGCAATGGGGCCGCCTGGGAGGAAGAGCTGGATAAGAGGTTGTATCCCGGCGGTTCTTTTGGAAACGGCTCCGCCATGCGGGTGGCGCCGGTAGGGCTGTTCTATTACTGTGCCCCGGTGGAAGAGCTGCGGGAAGCTGTCCGGCTTAGCAGCTGCATAACTCATTCCCACCCGCTGGCCGTGGAAGGTGCGGCCCTGGAAGCTTATGCAGTGGCGCTGGCGGTTAACGGGGAAGAAAAGTTCCTGGAAAAGCTGGAGAAGTTTGTGGGAGAAGATATTTTCCGCAGTAAAATTGATAAAATGAAAGAACTGCTAAAAAGCAGGCCGGGGAAGCAGGAAGTAGTGCGGGAACTGGGCCACGGGATAGAAGCGTTTAATTCGGTTCCCACGGCAATATTCTCTTTTCTATACTGTTCTTCTTTCGAGGAAGCTCTAATATATGCGGTAAGCCTTGGGGGAGATGCCGATACTATAGGTGCCATGTGTGGTGCAGTAGCCGGTGCCTGGTGGGGAGAAGAAAGCATACCTTCCAGGTGGAAAGACAACCTGGAAAACCGTGGATATATAGAAGACCTGGCGGGGAGACTTTACCAGCTTGTTTCCCGGAAATAAATTTTTTATAAAACAATCGAGTTTTGAAAGGAGACCTGTTAATGTCTGGAATAAGCCTGGAAGGCAGGACTGCAGTAGTAACCGGTGCAGGAGGCGGACTGGGAAAAGCGTATGCCTTGCTTTTAGCTGACCTGGGTGCCGGGGTGGTAGTAAATGATGCGGGGGTTTCTGCTGACGGTACCGGTTTGGATGCGGCGCCGGCCCAACAAGTAGCGGAAGAAATAACAGACCGCGGCGGCAAAGCTGTAGCCAGTCAACACAGCGTATCAGAGTGGGATAGCGCCCAAAATATAATAAAAACCGCGGTAGACAGCTGGGGCAGGGTTGATATCCTGGTTAATAATGCTGGCATATTAAGAGACAAGAGCCTGTTGAAGATGGAGGTAGAAGATTTCCAGGAAGTTATCAAGGTTCACCTGGAGGGCACTTTTTACTGCATAAAAGCAGCACTACCGTACATGAGGGAACAGGAATACGGACGTATAGTTTCTGCTTCTTCTGCGGCGGGGCTTTATGGTAATTTCGGCCAGGGCAATTATGCTGCAGCCAAAATGGGAATTGTAGGTTTAATGAACTGTGTTAAAGAGGAAGTGCAAAAATACGGTATTAAAGTAAATACCATTGTTCCTACCGCCGGAACCCGCATGACCGCGGGAGTATTGCCTTCCGAAGTAGTGGAAAAAGTAAAACCCCAATACGTGGCTCCCATGGTGGCATACCTCTGTTCTGATCACTGTGAGGTAAGCGGTAGTATTTTTACCGCCGGAGGAGGTTATTTCAGCCGGGCCCAAGTACTGGAAGGGCCGGGGCATTACTTTAACCCCGACCGGGAAATTACCGTAGACATGATAGCGGAACACATGGAATGGATAGATAATTTGCGTGCAGCCCGTGGATTTTCTAACGCTTCGGAGCAGACTACCCAGGTACTTTCCCGCTTGATGCAGCAGTAGCCTGTATTTTAATTCCCGATTTTCCGGGGGAGATCGGGAATACAGATAAGGGGGAGAGTTAATTATGACGGTTAAAGGGGTATTGTTATGCATTGTCTTCCTGTTGCCGGGTTTTATTTCAGGTTGCCTGGCGTTTCTGGAAGGAGAAAATGATATTGATGGGGAGCCCGACCTGGGAGAAGGAAAAATTTTAGAGCTTCCGGAACCAGCGCGCGACAGCGTAAAATCACTGGAAGAAGTAATAAATAAAAGGCAGTCCAGGCGGGAGTTCCGGGACAGGGCTGTAGAATACGATGAGCTGGCCCAAATAATGTGGGCTGCTGCAGGAGACGCCGTGGATGCTTCTACCGGGGCAACACGGGTGGCTCCTTCTGCAGGCGCTACCCATCCCATGGAAATTTACCTGGTTGCGGGAAGAGTGGAAGGCGCAGGCAAAGGGGTGTACCATTACCGGCGCGACGATCACAGGCTACAGCGGGTAAAAGAGGGCGATTACAGGGAAAGCCTGGCAGGTGCTGCACTGGGTCAGGAAGCTGTGGCCCAGGCCCCGGCCAGCGTGGTGGTAGTAGGTTACTACGGCAGGACTACGGGAAGATACGGGGAGCGTGGAAAGCGTTATGTGCATATGGAAGCGGGGCATATTGCCCAGAACATATCCCTGCAGGTAAAATCCCTGGGTTTATCCACCGTAGTAATTGGAGCTTTTGACGACGGCGAGGTAGCGGAAATACTTGGGGAGGAAGCCTCCCCGCTGGTTATAATGCCGGTGGGAAGGAGCAAATAGAAGCATCGGAACGGGACAGATCTATTGAAGGAAACAGGAACTTGAGCCGGGCCGGGCGGGTTGGTACAAAAATTGATTAAAATAGACATTTTTCTAGAGGATAATTGAACATTAAATAGAATAGTTATTATGGTGATAGGGTTAATTAACTTAGTCAAGAGTAAGGGGGAAGCTTTTTTCCAATTTCTAACCTCTAAACTGCGCATTTTGGGCCGTCGAGCTTTCACCAGCATAGCGTACAATTTCTAACATTCAATAAGCGCCCGGTCACCTTTTTTTAAACGGGTTAACCATTAAGTTTGTTAATCATATTGACAGTATAATGCTGATATGCAATAATTGAAAAAGCTAATCTGGGGTGTGTAATACGCGTATTTATTTTTTTGCCTTAGCTTGTTCCGTATTTCACATTATTTCAAAGCTTTTTAAAATTCAGAATATAATTAGTTCAAGTGTATTCATTCACATACTGAAGGGGGACTTGAAAGTGCGGAGAAGGTCCTGGGAAGAGATGCAGGAAGAAATTTCACTTGGGA
Organism: Syntrophomonadaceae bacterium; assembly: GCA_003554525.1. GTDB lineage: Bacteria > Bacillota > Dethiobacteria > DTU022 > PWGO01 > PWGO01. Next base: position 5,462 of record PWGO01000130.1, read on the forward strand.
AAAAGATTTATCCTGACCTGAACGACGCTGAAGAGATGCTTAGTGCCGTACTGCAGGCGGAAAAGGATTTTTACCGGGAAAACACTCGTGCCATGGAGCCGGTACATTTTGGCTGGACAGGGGAAGGAATAAAGCAGAAGTTTAAAGATGATCAGCACCTGGAAATGGACAAACTGCAAGTGGAAACCGGGTCGTTTAAAAACCTGCTGGCAGCGCTTGTGGAAACCCTGGTGCAGGTCAACCCCGGACTGGAAGAAGCTGCGGGTGAGTTGAGCGAATGTATGGAACGGCAACTGCCGGTCATTAGTGAATATACTGGCCTGGAGGAAATAAAAAAATTGTTTAATGTGCTGGAAAAAGAAACCTCCCTGGAAAGAGACCTGGCGACGTTTCTTTTCCAGGTAAGCCTTTCTTCCCTGTTTCAGCGCCGGCTGGAATATTTGCTAACCGAGCTGGATACTTCTATGTGGCGGCGGGGAGACTGCCCGGTGTGCAGCCAGAAGCCCCATTACGGGTTAATCCGCAAGGAAGACGGGGCCAAGGTGCTGGAGTGCTGGTTGTGCGGCACCCGCTGGCAGCATATGCGGGTTAAATGTCCTTTCTGCGACAATGAAAACCAGGAAGAACTGGGTTTGTTTACTGCTGCAAAAATAGCGGCATGCCGGGTTCATTTTTGCAAAAGCTGCAACAGTTATTACAAGATATTTGACCTCCGGGAATACCAGAAAAAAGAGGCCAACCTGTTCGTGCACCAAATGGCGACCCTGTCGCACGACCTGTTGGCGCAAAAAGAGGGATTCAGCCCGGGTTCCGGGCTTGAATGGGTAAGTCCTATAGAATTGGGTGTCAATAACAATCATTAGGAGGTGGATTTTTTTCATGAAGTTATCCAGACGCAGCTTTCTCAAGCTAACCGGCACCACTGCTGCAGCTGCTACCCTGGCCGGTACTGGTTTCCGTAAGGCTCATGCTTCTTACGAAGCTACCAGGGTTGACTACGCCAAGGAAATTCCTTCTGTATGTACTTTCTGCGGCGTAGGTTGCGGGGTTATCTGTCACGTAAGAGACGAAGTTATTGTAAGCGTCGAAGGTGACCCGGATCACCCCGTTAATGAAGGTACGCTCTGCAGTAAAGGCAGTGCCTATTCCAACTTATCTTACATCTTTGACGAAAAAGGCAAGCCAAGGCCCAATCCACAGCGGGTAACCAAACCCCTTTACCGGGGGCCCGGTGAAAGCGATTGGGAAGAGAAGGAATGGGACGAGATCATGGACATGGTTGCAGAAAGGATTAAGAAGACCAGGGATGAAAACTTTGAACACCGCAACGAAAACGGCGATATTGTAAACCGGACCAACGCCATTTCCTGGCTGGGAAGCGCTTTCTGCACCGACGAGGAGAATTATCTTTTCCACAAGATGGCACGGGCCATGGGAGTAATCAACATGGACCACTGTGCCCGTCTTTGACATTCCTCTACGGTCGCCGGTCTCGGCGCCACGTTTGGTAGGGGATGCATGACCAATCACTGGAATGATTACCAGCACAGTGACGTATTTATAGCCATAGGCGGAAATACCGCGGAAAACCACCCCGTATCCATGAGGTGGATCGAAAAAGCCCGGGAGGAAAAAGGAGCCAAGCTTATATGCGTGGATCCCCGTTACTGCCGCACGGCTGCGGTATCAGACCTTTGGGTTCCCCTTCGCCCGGGTACTAACAGCGCCTTTATGGGTTATTTAATTCATTACGCCTTGGAAAACGAAAAGTATCATCATGAATACGTGCTTAACTACACCAATGCCTCTTACCTGATAAACGAAGACTTCTATTTTGATGAAAATGAAGGGGTGTTTTCCGGTATAGAGGAAGATCCAGCACGTAACGCACACAGCTACGACCAGTCTACCTGGCAGTACCAGACTGACGGTGAGGGTAATGTACTTAAGGATGAAACCCTCCAGGATCCCAACTGCGTGTTTCAGATCATGAAGGACTTCTACAAAAAATACAACGTAGACAATATAAGCGAAATAACTGGTTGCCCGGAAGATACTTTGAAAGAAGCCGCCGAGATGTTTTGCTCCACCGGCGAACCCGGAAAAGCCGGGAACATACTCTACGCCATGGGTATAACCCAGTTTACCCACGGAGCGCAGAATGTGCGCGGAATTGCGGTACTGCAGCTTCTTTTGGGCAACATGGGTATTGCCGGCGGCGGGGTAAACGCCCAACGCGGTCAATCCAACGTGCAGGGCGCAACGGATATGGCCATACTGTACCACATCCTGCCTGGATACCTGGGTACACCACAGGAAGTTCACCCCGAACTGGATGACTACCTGGAAGCCAATACCCCGGAAAGTGGATGGTGGGTAAACACTCCCAAATATATGAACAGCTTGCTTAAGGCTTTTTATGGGGACAACGCCACCTTAGAGGAGGCATACCGCTATCTGCCCAAGCTGGACGGAAAGGACCACTCCCACATTGCCATGTACAAATTAATGGGAGAAGGCGAGGTCAAAGGTATGATTTGCTGGGCGGATAACCCGGTGGTATCCGGCCCTACTACGGGAGATAAACGTAGGTACCAGGCAGAGCAGCTGGACTGGTTTGTTTCTATTGACGTAGTGGAAAACGAATCGGCTGCTTTCTGGAAAGCGCCGGATATGGAGCTGGAGCCTTCCGAAATTCGTACGGAAGTGTTTATATTGCCCGCCACTATAGGTTATGAGCGGGACGGAACCAAGGCCAACAGCGGTCGCTGGATACAGTGGCAATGGAAAGCACAGGATCCGCCCGGGGAAGCAAAGTCAGACTTGCAGATAGCATATATGCTATTCAAGAGGTTGCAGGAGTTATACCTGGAGGAAGGGGGAGCAACTCCTGATCCAATTACCAAATTAACCTGGGTAGAGGATTACGGCAAGGATCTGGATGAAGACCAGGTGGATCTTTATAAGGTTTGCCGCAAGGTAAACGGTTATTACCTGGGGGACGGTTCCCTGGTGGAGAACTTTGTTTCCCTGGAAGATGATGGTTCTACTGCCTGCGGCAACTGGTTGTATTCCGGTTACTACAATGACCCGGAGAATCCGAACTGTAAGAGGCGGGAGAGGGAAAAAGAAGGCATAGGAGCCAATCTGAACTGGGCTTATTCCTGGCCTCTTAACCGCCGAATAGTTTACAACAGGTGCGCCGCGGACCCGCAGGGCAGGCCCTGGAACCCGGAAGCACCGGTAGTATGGTGGGAAAACGGCGAATTTAAGGCGAATGATGTGCCTGACTTTAACGCAGACCTGCCTCCGGAAGAATCGGCAGAGACGCCCTTTATAATGTTGCCGGAAGGACAGGGCCGACTTTTCTCTTCCGGGGTAAATGATTCTCCCCTGCCCATACACTACGAGCCGGCGGAGAGCCCGGTGGAGCATGTTCTTTATCCTAATGCTACCCACAACCCGGTAAGCCAGGTATTTTACCCCGAAAAGCTGGCCGATAGAGGCGAGGGTTACGATGTAATTATTACCACCTACCGGGTAACCGAGCATTATCAAAGCGGATCTTTAACCAGGAACATGCCCTGGCTTAACGAGATGATGCCGGAAATGTTTGTAGAAGTGAACGAAGATCTGGCTGAAGAAGAAGGCATAGAAAACGGTGACATGGTTGAAGTAGAAAGCATCCGCGGCAAGATCCAGGCCAAGGCCTGTGTAACCAAGAGAATCAAAAGATTGGAAAGTAACGGAAAAGTCTATGATATAATAGGAATGCCATTCCATTGGGGCCATAAAGGTCTTTCCACTGGAGCCAGTGCCAACGACCTTAGCCCTTCCATTGGAGATCCCAATACTACCATACCTGAATCAAAGGCGTTCCTGGGCAAAATTAAAAAGGTGTAAGGAGGGTTGAATAAATGACCAAAGGCATGCTTATAGATACCTCCAAGTGTATGGGGTGCCGGGGCTGCCAGGCCGCCTGCAAGCAGTGGAACCAGCTGCCGGCAGAGAAAACTACCTTTGAGGGTAGTTACGAAAACCCTCCCCGGTTTTCTGCCAACACCTGGATGAAGGTGATTTTCAACGAATACGAGGATGAAGATGGAGTCC
>PWGO01000028.1 GCA_003554525.1 Syntrophomonadaceae bacterium
AAGTGAAAATATATCCTGATAGTATAGCCCTAAACAAACTTTGGCATGTGTCCTATCTCTGTAAAGATATCTGGAATCACTTTAACGAAGATAGGCGCAATAACAGAACCAACTTTTATGAGCAAAAAAGAGAGCTTCCCAAGCTCAAGAAAGCTAACCCCGAGTATAAAATACCTTCTTCTCAGGTATTACAGGAAGTAGTTAAATTACTGGATTCCGGCTGGCGGATGTTCTTTACTAAGCACAAAAACGGCAATACCAACGTTAAACCACCCAGGTTTAAGTCCTACAAATATTTCTTTACTCAGAAATATAATCAGCGTGGGACTTCATTTGAAATTAAAGACCATGTTTTGCGCCTGGCTTACGGTAAAAACCTAAATGACTGGATCGAAATTGACCTGCCTGAATTAAACTACAACGCTGATAATATTAAAAATGTAACTATCTTTTATGATGAAGTGCAAAATAACTGGTACGTATCACTTATCCGACAAGTTGAGCTTCCCCATCAAAAGAACGCTTCACATACAATTTACTTCGATCCCGGTTGCAAGATGACTTTAACCGGCATTAAAACTGATCACTCTGTATGGGAATACGATATTAACCCGCTGCGGGAATTGAATCTTAAACACTATCAATTGATAGACTATCTCAAATCCAAACGTGACAAAAAGAAGAAAGGTTCTAAGCGTTGGCGTAAGCTGAATAAGTCTATCAAGAATGTTTATCGCAAGATCAGCACTCAGACCAAGCAATATCTGCATAAAATAGCCAACCAGATACTAGAAGATCATCCCGATTGCAACTTCCAGATCGGTAATTGGCACAAACAGAAGACGCTTGCCGATACCGGCATTAAGTTTGTTGATAAGCGCATCAATCGACAGGTGCTGAATAACAACCCTGTTAAGCGGCTCGTTGGATACCTGCAGTATAAAGCCCTACTTAAAGGACAGCAGGTAGACGAATTCAACGAGAGGGGTACTACTTCTACCTGCTCGTGCTGCGGTGAAAAACAAAAAATGCCACCCGGTAAGCGTGTTTTTAATTGCATGGTTTGCAGTTTTAAGACAGAACGAGATATTAATTCTACGTTGAATTTCTTGAAAAAGTTTTCTTATGCTTCGTGGCAGAGCCTGAGCAGTAAGCTCAGTATCGCCAGATGCGGATTTAACCCTACATCTGGCGAAAACCGAAGGTTCGAGAATCGAACTGTCATCCTAAACTACTAGGATGCACGGGGTCTACGACCCCGTGAGGATGTCACCGTTATAATGGCGGTTGCTGTAGCCTACCTGCTTGGCCCTGCTGTGGGCCGCATAATACAGTTTGTTTTTACCACCTCGCCTTCCGTGGATGATCTGGAGATCACAGGGGTACAGGTAGCAAGTTCTCAAGGTGTTATGGGAGGACTTCTGGGAGGCCACGGGGGCAGCTATTTGGTAAGGACTGCACCGGTGAGAAGTAGAAGAGAAATGAAACAGTTAAAAAGCTGATCAGGGGAGGGTAAGAATTTACCTTTATGCGGGATGAAGAAAAAAAAGGGTCATATAAAGTAAGGGAAACCGTTCTAAAGATACTGGTGAAAGCGGAAAAAAATAATTCTTATGTCAACCTGGTGGTTAATGCCTACCTTCCCGGGCTGGCTTCTCCGCGGGACAGGGCTGTGGCAGCAGCCATAGCTTACGGGACAGTGCAGCGTTTAAATACACTGGACTGGGCCCTGTCTTGCTATCTCAAGAAACCCCTGCAAGGGCTTACCCCCTGGATAAGAAACCTTCTGAGAAGTGCTGCTTACCAGCTTCTTTATATGCAAAATATGCCTTCCGCACTGGCGGTGGATGTTGCGGTTCGACTGTCTTACCGTTACGGGCACAGGGGCGTGGCCTCCCTGGTTAATGCCGTGTTACGCAAGGTTTCCGCGGGGATAGATGCACTTCCCTGGCCGGACCAAGAAAATGCTCCCGCATCTTTTATTTCCCTTTACCACAGTCATCCTTCCTGGCTGGTGGAAAGATGGATAGGTCGTATGGGTAAAGAAGAAGCCGCCCGCTTGTGCGAAGCCAATAACCACAGCCTGCCTGTTTCGCTCCGGGTAAACCCGCTAAAAGCAGGTGTGTTGGAAACCAAGGAAAGGCTGGAGCGGGAAGGGGTAGAAGTAGAACGCGGTTCTTTGCCCGTTTCGCTGAAAGTGCGTTCCCGCGCTTCCCCGGGAGAACTGGAAAGCTTTAAGCAGGGTTTGTATACTGTTCAAGGGGAATCTTCTATGCACTGCGCATATATATTGAGCCCGGCCCCGGGAGAAGAGGTAATTGACCTGTGTAGCGCCCCGGGGGGGAAAGCTACTCACCTGGCCGAGCTAATGAAAGACCGTGGGGTAGTGTACGCAGGGGATATTAATGCCAGCCGGGCCGGGCTGGTAGAGAAATCTTCTTCCCGCCTGGGGATTAATATAATCCGGACCCGGGTTTGGGATGGCAGGGAGGTAAGCCGTTACGTGAGCTCTTCGGATGCGGTGTTGTGTGACGCCCCCTGCACGGGGCTGGGGGTGATTCCATTAAAACCCGATTTGAAATGGTATAAGCAAGAAGAAGACCTGGTAAATTTACCTGCCCTGCAGGGTGAATTACTCCAGGCTGCAGGTGGAGTGGTCAAACCCGGGGGAAAGCTGCTTTATGCAGTCTGCAGCCTTGAGCCGGAAGAAACTACCGGGGTAGTGGAAAATTTTTTGAAAAACAACCCGGGGTTTTCGCCCCTGGAAGCACCCTCCCTTCCCTTTTATCTCCGCGGTGACACTTCTCAACCCGGCACAGTAATTTTTTATCCGCACCTTCACCGGAAAGAAGGTTTTTTTATGGCGCTTTTCCGGAGGGACATTTGAGAGTAAGAAGTGGGAGGCTAGAGGTGGGAGGTTGGAAGAAAAGACGCTCCCCTGTTTTTTGGGAGTTTTGGCGTTTCGTTGCTATTTATATGCTTTTTTGCTATACTAAACATGGAATTTAAGGCTGGTAATGCGCTTGAACTGCTTGAACTTATGTTTGGTTTCAGGGAGGAGGCCGTATTTTGAATATAGCGGTGCGCTCTGATGCGGGTAAAGAGCGCTTGCGAAATGAGGACAACTATTACTGCAAAAAAACCGGGGAGATGACCGTTTTTGCTGTTGCGGACGGGATGGGCGGCCATGCCGCCGGTGATGTGGCCAGCCTGCAGGCTGTGGAAACTATAGGTGAACTTGTAGAGACTGCAGGTATTGATTTTTCTTCTTCTGCGGAACTTTTTAAATTTGTAGAAAATATAATAAAGCAGGCCAACAGTAATATATATTTTACAGCTTCACAGGAGTCCGGAAAAGTGGGGATGGGAACCACGCTTACCGCGGGTATATTATTTAAACAAACCCTTTACCTTGGACACGTGGGAGACAGCCGTGCTTACCGGGTAACAGAAAATTCCCTGGAAAGGCTGACCCGGGATCATTCTATGGTGGAGGAAATGATGGAGGAAGGCAGGTTGAGCCCGGAAGAAGCCAGGCTCCATCCCCAACGAAATATATTAACCAGGGCCCTGGGGACTTTTCCGGAAATAGAAGTGGATATAAAAAGAGTGAACCTGGAGCCTGGAGACGGGTTGCTTTTTTGTACCGACGGCCTTACCTCGCTGGTTGAAGATGAAGAGATACTGCGTATAATAAAAGAAGAACAGGACCCCGAAGGGGCGGCAGCCCGCCTGGTGGAAAATGCAAACGCCAGGGGCGGCTACGACAATATAACCCTGATACTGTCACTTGATATAGGGAGGCAGGAAAATTAAATGATAGGAAAAAAACTGGGCAACAGGTACGAAATTTTAAGCCAGATAGGAACAGGTGGCATGGCGGTGGTGTACCGCGCCAGGGACAATATATTAAACCGGATGGTTGCCATTAAAATATTGAAGAATCACCTTGCCGGTGATGAAGATTTTGTGCGCCGCTTTAAAAGGGAAGCACAGGCTGCAGCGGGCCTGTCTCATCCTAATATAGTAAGCATATATGATGTGGGAAAAGAAGAAGAAACCCATTTTATCGTTATGGAATACGTGGAAGGGGTAACGCTTAAGGAGGAAATAAAAAGCAGAGAAAAATTTGAACCACGTAAAGCTGTAGAAATTGTGCTTCAGGTTGCCAATGCCCTTCAGAATGCTCATTCTTCCGGGGTTATACACCGGGATATAAAGCCCCAGAATATTCTTATTTCCCGCGATGGCCAGGTTAAAGTGACCGATTTCGGGATTGCCGTAGCGGCCAATGCTGCAGGAACCTTAACCTACAGCCATACAGTGGTGGGTTCGGTACATTATTTTTCCCCGGAACAGGCCAGCGGGGAAGGAGTGGGAGAGCAGTCGGACGTTTATTCACTGGGTATAGTGCTTTACGAGATGCTTACGGGCAAGCTACCCTACAGCGGGGATAGCCCCATTTCCGTGGCTTTAAAGCATATAAACGAAGACGTGCTTCCACCGCGGGAGCTAAACCCGGAGGTCCCCGAGTCCCTGGAAAATATAGTACTCAAGCTGGTCCAGAAAGATCCCGGGCGCCGCTACCAGAATGTAGATGAACTAAAAAGGGATCTGTCAATGTGGCAGGAAGGCAAAGAGGTAAAAGTTGATAATTCATATCAGGAACAGGTGCAGCAGGAGGAAGAAGAATGGGAGGGGGAAACCATGGTTTCCTCTTCGCCGGGTTCAACTAAAAACGGCAGCAAAAAAGGTGGTAAGAAAAAAGAAAAAGAAAAAGAAGCTGCTGCTGCGGTTAAGAACGGAAATCATAAAAAGAGCAGGCAGCCTTTCTGGAAAAAGAAGTGGTTTATTGCCCTGGTAGTACTTTTTATAGGCACTATAACCGGCCTGGTTTGGGCCGGTATCAGCTATCTCCGCGTCCCGGAGGTGACAACTCCTGCACTGGAGGAAAAAAACAGGGAAGAAGCAAAAGAATTATTAAGGGAAGCCGGTTTTGTGGGGGATATAGAGATTGAGGAAGGTTACCACGATGAAATACCGGAAGGATACGTTTTTGAGCAAGAGCCCCGTGAAGGAAGGACAGTTAAGGAACACCGGACAGTAGAGCTGGTAATAAGCAAAGGACCCGGCCTGTTGGAAGTCCCGGACCTGGTGGGCATGAATGAGCTGGAAATTCAGCACAAGATGGAGCATTACGAGGATATACAAATAGAACGAAAAGACCTGTGGAACGAGGAGGTGCCCCAGGAGACGGTTATTCGCCAATCGCCGCAGTCGGGTGCTTCCGTGGAAAAAGATATGGAGATTGTAATATACGTTAGCAAAGGACCTCCGCCTTTCCCCATGGATGACATGACGGGCAAGACCCTGGAAGAAGCTGAAGAATATTTGGAAGAAAAGGACCTGGTATGGAGAACTCAATACGAATCATCTGAAGAACCGGAGGATGAAGTTATTGATCAAGAACCGGCGCCGGGTTTTGCCGTTGAAGCGGGGGAAAGGGTCACCCTGGTTTTAAGCAGGGGAGAAGAAGATGAAGAGGAAGAAGATGAAGATAAAGATGAAGATCAAGAGGATGGAGAAGATGAGGAAGACAATAGCGAGAAGGATAATAATGGCGAGGACGGTGAAGAATCTTAACAAGAATGTCTGGCAATCAGAAAGGCACCCTTATAAGAACCGTAGGAGGCTTCGGCGATGTTTTACTGGAAAACGGTGAGGAATTAAGGTGTGCCCTTCGCGGCAGGCTTAAGAACAAAGAAAAGCCACTGGTAGGGGACCGCGTGGAAGTGTTTTTTAGCTCTTCCAGCGAAGGAGTTATAGAAAGGATATTTCCCCGCCGTAACCGGATGGTGAGGCCTCCCGTTGCTAATGTAGACCAGGTGCTGGCAATCGTTTCCGCCAACCACCCTCCCCCCGACTGGTTTTTATTAAATAGCCAGCTTCTTCAGGCGGAGAGATGTCGTGTTTCCCCTATTGTTTGCGTAAACAAACTGGATTTGTCCAGCCCTGCAGAATTAAACCGGATTAAAAAAGAGCTCGAATTGTTGCCGTATGATATTATCTATACGGTTGCATTAACCGGTGAAGGAGTAGAAGAATTAAAGGACAGGTTTGCCGAAAATACCAGTGTCCTGGCGGGACCTTCAGGGGCGGGAAAATCCACAATATTAAACACTATACAGCCCGGGCTGGAATTAAAGACAGGGGAAGTTAGCGAAAAGCTGGGTAAAGGAAAACATACTACCCGCCGGGTGGAGTTGTTTGTGCTGTGGAACGGGGGACTGGTAGTAGATACCCCCGGTTTTAACAAGCTCAAACTCTTTTTTGAGATAGACGAACTTAAAGATGCTGACCTGAAGCTCAAGGAATGGTTTCCCGAGTTTAAAGATTATGACTGTGGTTGTAAGTTTACTTCCTGCCTTCACGATACCGAACCCGAATGTGCGGTAAGAGATGCCGTGGAAAAAGGGGAAATAAGTTCCTTCAGGTATAAGCATTACCTTAAATTTTTGGAAGAAATACGCCTGGACCAGGAGAAAAGGATGAGGTAAATGGTAAAAATTGCTCCATCTATACTTTCGGCCGATTTTTCGCACCTGGGCAGGGAAGTCCAGGAAGTGGAAGGATCTGGTGCGGACTGGCTTCACCTTGATGTTATGGACGGGAGGGTTGTGCCCAATATAACCATGGGTCCCCTGGTAGTAGAAGCTGTTAAGAAAGAAAGCTCCATCCTCCTTGATGCTCACCTGATGATAGAAGAGCCGGAAAAACACGTGGAAGCTTTTATTAAGGCGGGAGCGGACCTGGTTACGGTGCATGTTGAGGCCTGTATTCACCTGCACCGGGTGCTGGATAAAATAAAAGAATCCGGTGTAAAAGCGGGGGTAGCCCTGAACCCGGCGACGCCCCTGGTGCAGCTGGAGTATGTATGGAATCAGGTCGACCTGGTGCTTTTGATGAGCGTAAATCCCGGTTTCGGGGGACAAAAATTTATACCGGAAGTGCTTTCCAAGATAGAAGAAGCCTCGCGCCGGGCCAAAAGCTTAAAACAACCGGTAGAGATCCAGGTGGACGGGGGTATAAATTCTTCCAGCGCCCCGGAGGCAATAAAAGCCGGCGCTACTGTGCTGGTGGCAGGGTCTTCGGTTTTTGGACAAAAAGACCGGCAGAAAGCCATACAGGCTCTAAAAATGTATCCGGCTCCGCCGAAAAAAGTTTAAAAAGAAAAATTAATGTGCTATAATAATGTTGCTGTTTAAAAATTAAATAGGTTATGGATTAATATTTTCCTTCGGGGTCTGGTGAGAAAGCCTGTCAGCTTTCAATTCCGAACCGGCGGTAATCCCTGCCCGGGGTAGCCCGCGAGCCGCGAGGTTGATCCGGTGAGATTCCGGAGCCGACAGTATAGTCTGGAGGAGAGAAGGAAACGAAAGCCTTTGTTTTCTTATGTAGGTTTGCAGTACGACCCCTGAAAAATACAGGGGTTGTTTTTATTAGGACGAGGTGAAACGGTTTGAACAGCGGCGAAGGCTACATGAAGAAAGCGCTGGAACTGGCTCGAAAGGGCGAAGGCTTGACCAGCCCCAATCCCCTGGTGGGTGCGGTTTTGGTTAACGGTGGAGAAATAGTGGGAAAAGGCTATCATTCCCGGGCCGGGGCTCCACATGCGGAAATAGAAGCCCTGCATGACGCCGGGGAAAAAGCCAGGGGCTCAGAGCTTTATGTTAACCTGGAACCGTGCTGCCACTACGGCCGTACCCCCCCCTGTACGGAAGCTATTACCAGGGCGGGGGTGAAAAAAGTAGTGGTGGCCATGAAAGATCCTAACCCGCAAGTTGCGGGGCAGGGGGTGCAGAAGCTTGAAGAAGCGGGACTGGAAGTTATATGTGGAACCCTGGAAAAAGAAGCCCGGAAGTTGAACGAGGCTTTTATAAAGCATATTCAGCGGGGAGTACCTTTTGTGATCCTGAAAACAGCTTCTACCCTGGATGGTAAGATAGCTACCCGGCGTGGTGATACCCGCTGGATAACCGGCGAAGCATCCAGGCTCATGGTGCACCGGCTTCGTAACCGGGTCGACGGGATACTGGTAGGAATACAAACTGTATTGCAGGACGATCCCCGGCTCACCACCCGCCTTGAAGGCGGCAGGGATGCAGCCCGGGTAATTGTAGACAGTATGGCACGCCTGCCCCCCGAAGCCAGGGTGGTAACGGTTTCTTCGGATACACCGACCTTGCTTGCGGTGCGGGAGGACGCCCCTGGAGAAAGGCTGGAGCTTCTGCGGCAGCGGGGGGTGGAAGTTATTCCCCTCCCGGCGGAAAATGGGAAGGTTTCTTTGAGCTCGCTTGTTGAGGTCCTGGGCCGCAAGAATATGAACAGTTTGCTGGTGGAAGGCGGGGGAACTATAAATTATAGTTTCCTGGAAAAAGGGCTGGCGGATAAAATTTACGCTTTCATTGCCCCGCTCATCTGCGGTGGAATAGATGCCCCGACTTCTTTTGAAGGAGGGGGAGCTGCATTTCTTAAAGATGCATGGAGATTAAGTGAAACAGAGGTAGAGCGTTGTGGCGAAGATCTGCTGCTAAAGGGGTATTTCTCCTGTGGATAAAAAAATATTAGCAATAACTGCTTGCCCCGATCAAGATAAGAGGTCAGGCAGGTAGTTAATTTCGGTAAAAGGTTGTGAAGAGCATGTTTACCGGTATAGTGGAAGAAACAGGGAGAGTTATTGCCTGCAGGGAAAAAAGAGGTGGGTTTGTGTTGTCCCTGGAAGCCAGTAAAGTTTTAGAAGATTTGAAGATTGGAGACAGCCTTTCGGTGAACGGGGTTTGTTTAACTGTTACTTCGCTAAAGGGGATCAGGCAGGTTGATGCGGATGTTATGCCGGAGACCCTGCGGAATACCAACCTTACTGACTTGCGTCCTGGTGACCCTGTCAACCTGGAAAGAGCTTTAACCCCATCTACTCGTATGGGAGGCCACTTTGTTACCGGCCACGTTGATGGTACCGGTGTGTTGCTCCAAAAAAGGGAGGAAGGTAACGCAGTGGTTATGAGCTTTTCCATCTCCCCGGGGGTTGGCTATTACCTGGTGAAAAAAGGTTCGGTGGCCGTGGACGGTATAAGCCTTACCGTGGCTGAAGAGGGGGAGGGATATTTTGAAGTTTCGCTGGTCCCGCACACGCTGGCCCAAACTACCCTGGGAAAGATGAATTCAGGCGACAGGGTTAATCTGGAAGGAGACCTTCTGGGTAAATACGTGGCCAAATATATGGGGCAGTTGAAGGAAGAGTCCCCTGAGGAAACGGGAAAAGAAAATCCCCGTGGGGGTATTTCCATGCAGTGGCTGCAGGAAAAGGGTTTTTACTAAAAGGGGGGAGGAAAAGGTGTTTAACACTATAGAAGAAGCTATTGCAGATTTAAAAGAAGGTAACATGGTAGTGGTAGTAGATGACGAAGATCGTGAAAACGAAGGAGACCTGGTGCTGGCCGCGGAAAAAGTCACTCCCGAAGCCATCAACTTTATGGTGCGGTTTGGAAGGGGGCTGGTATGCACGCCTCTTACGGCCAAAAGGGTGGAAGAGCTGGAATTGCCCTTGATGGTTTCCAACAATACAGAAAAGCAGGGCACGGCTTTTACGGTTTCTGTGGACCACCACAAGACTACTACGGGTATATCCGCCCATGAAAGAGCCATGACGGTGAAAGCTTTGATTGATCCGGAAGCTTCTCCGCGGGACTTGATGCGCCCCGGTCATATTTTCCCGTTGCGTGCCATGGAAGGAGGAGTATTGAGGAGGGCAGGGCATACCGAAGCGGCAGTAGACCTGGCCCGGCTGGCGGGCCATTATCCTGCCGGGGTTATTTGCGAGATCATGAACGAAGACGGGAGTATGGCCAGGATCCCTCAGCTCATGGAATTTTGCAGGGAGCATGGGCTGAAAATAATAACCATAGCCGACCTGATTAATTACCGTATTAAGAAGGAGAAACTGGTATGGAGAGCAGCCGAAGCCGAGCTACCCACCCGCTACGGCGAATTTAGAGTTTGCGCCTACGAGAATTCCATGGACGGGCATACCCACCTGGCTCTGGTAAAAGGGGATATCCGCCCGGGTGAGCCCTGCCTGGTCAGGGTACATTCGGAGTGTTTGACCGGTGATGTTTTTGATTCGGTAAGGTGTGACTGTGGGAACCAGCTGAAACAGGCCCTGCATCAAATTTCCCAGGCCAAAAGCGGCGTTCTATTGTATATGCGCCAGGAAGGCCGGGGAATCGGGCTGATAAACAAGTTGAAGGCTTATGCCTTACAGGATGAAGGTAAAGATACCGTGGAAGCCAATGAGCTTTTGGGCTTTCCCCCGGACTTGAGGGACTACGGTATAGGTGCCCAGATACTGGTAGATTTGGGCGTGGGTAAAATAAACCTGTTAACCAATAATCCCCGTAAAATAAAAGGACTGGAAGGTTATGGCCTGGCTATAGAAGAAAGGATAGCGCTGGAGGCAGAACCCAATTCCCACAACTGCAATTACCTGGCGGCAAAGAAAGATAAACTGGGCCACTTGCTGCAGCTGGTGGACACCAGCCCTAAGGAGGGCATGAGTGAAAATAGCGAAGTGGAAGAAAAGTAGCCATACTTGCCGGAAGTTAAGTATTTATAAAGAATATAAGGAATATAAGGAATATAAGGAATATAAGGAGGCTGCAGGAAATGTATAGACAATACGAAGGGAAGCTATTAGCGCAGAAATACCGTTTTGGGGTGGTAGTAAGCCGTTTTAACGAGTTTGTTTCTTCCAAGCTGCTCTCCGGAGCCCTGGATGCCCTGAAGAGGCATGACGCCCCGGAAGAAAATGTGGAAATTATTTGGGTCCCGGGCTCCATGGAGATACCCCTGGTAGCCCAAAAAGTAGCCCGCGGGGGACGTTTTGATGCGGTTATTTGCCTGGGAGCGGTAATAAGGGGTTCTACGCCTCATTTTGAGTACGTTTCTTCAGAAGTAACCAAAGGTGTGGCCAATGTTGCACTGGACACGGAAGTCCCGGTTATTTTTGGTGTTATTACCTGCGATACCCTGGAGCAGGCTATAGAAAGAGCCGGCAGCAAGGCAGGCAACAAGGGATGGGATGCAGCATTAGGCGCAATTGAAATGGCTGATTTGAGCTCCCGCCTTAAAGATGATATAGCACCTTAGTAGTAATTTGCATGATGGCGGAAGACACGGTAGCAGGCCTGTCAAAGTTTTACTACAAGCGTTAATTTTGTTACCGTCCCGGGTAGTTACACCTTGCAATTTGTAAATGGGGTTAAAAAGTTTAAATGCCGCTTATATTTTAGCCAAAAAATGAAAAAAATAGTTTTAATACCAGGTTAAAATAATCGGAGGTGTTTTTAATGTCCATTCCCTGTAATGCAAGGTGTATGAATCAAAAAGAAGGAGTATGCCAGCTTAAAGACGAGCGTATTAAAAACAGCCAGGTAGAATTTGGCTCGGAGTGGGACCCCGAGGAGTCGTGCGTGGCTTTTGTTCCCAGCAGTAAAAAGAGCGAATCTGACAACATGAATAAAAGCTGATGGTTAAAAAATAACCGGGTAATATAAAAGTAAATAGATGCCCAAGTTACAGAGTTCTGACTTTTGCTCCGGCGGGACTGTCTTACGCTGTATGTACCTGCCTTGGCTGGGCATACGAGTAATTACGTTTATAATAGTAAAAAGCGGGTGGTGGCCCGCTTTTTACTATTATTTTTTGCTACATATTTTCCTTTGTTTACTTTTACCATATAAACTGCTTAGTTTGTTATTGGGCGTGCCCTTAGAGATTTTTGTTAATGGCGAGCTGTTCGGCGGCACTTGCTACAGCGCTGCCAATTGGGTCCATGTCGGCTATTCTTAGTAACTATTTCAGTTCTTCTATTTCTTCTTTTGATAAACCAGTATATTTCATTATTTCTTCAATATCTTTACCATCAGCTAACATCAGTTTTGCTATTTCCTTATCCCTTTCCTTTTTACCCTCTTCTTTACCCTCTTCTTTACCACGTTTTTCCCATGAAGTAACTAATTTTTCCAACTTACTCACCTCCCCTGGTGGAAGTTCTTCTAAAAGTTCTTCCTTAACTTCCTCTTCCTCTTCAGGTTCTAAGTTAATATAAGCATCCATGAAAGTAGTTAGTATTTCTATTTTTGCTTCATCAATCTCTAGCTTAAGCATCATCCGAAAGAACTCTTTTTTAACCTGCTTCTTTTCTTCTTCAGAATAATCCATCTTACTCATCAGTGCTGCTACTACAGGATTTTCTCTTCTCAAATATTCTTTCCAATCCATCTTTTTAAGATGAAGCTGCATGAATTTAAAATCTAAAACATCACAGAAAGGAAAATTAATATTAAATTTATCTGGCTCATCTCTTTTAATATCATGGGCTAAAACTGCCACAGGTAAAATTTTAAGCCTGTGCTTTAGATAAAGATTGCAGTAATACCTAAACATTCTTTCGTTAAAATCCCCCTGCTTTTGTGACTGGGGTTCTACATGAACTAATACATAGCCCTCTTCACCATAAACTTTAGTATTTGCTAAAATATCTATTCTACGCTTTTCTTCTGTTTTTACATCATAGGTTTCCTGTTCTAAAAAATCCAGATAATTGTAATCAATATATTCACTTACTTCTGGAAAGAAACCTTCCATGAACTCTTTGAAAAAATTCGTTATTAGCTCTTTATAAAGACTATCATGATCTATCGCCAAAGTGCACCATCCTTTTGTTTCTTCAGTTTAATTTTATCATACAAATACAGCTAATAAAAACAAAATATAAGATTTAATTGCTTCAGATGGAATTTTTGAAGGCGACACCCTTACTTGGCTTGAGTAGTTACTTATAAACAAATTATTTTAATTCCCTGTGGCCCATAATTAAAGTAATTTTTACTGTTATTGGCTTTGGCGGCTGCAAATATGTTATTATGTTATTATGTTATTATCAGGTTATAGAGCCACCTGTTGCGGAGGTAAAATGTTAAATGACTGAACGGGAAAAGATGCTTGTTATTGACGGTAGCAGCCTGGCATACCGGGCATTTTATGCACTTCCCCTGTTACAAAACCGCCGCGGCGAGCATACCAATGCGGTCTACGGTTTTACCAACATGCTGTTAAGGTTTTTAAACCGGGAATCGCCCCAGTATATTGCCGCTGTTTTTGATGTTTCGGCACCTACGTTCCGGCACGAAATGTACGCCGAATACAAGGCGCACCGGGAAGAAACCCCACAAGAGTTGGGGGAGCAGATAAGCCGGATAAAAGAAATACTGCAGTTACTTGGTGCTTCTGTTTACGAAAAAGAAGGTTACGAGGCCGACGATATTATCGGGGCGTTGGCCCGGCTTTCAGAAGGTTTTGGCCTGGAAACTCTTTTATTGACGGGAGATGCGGATCTCCTGCAGCTTGTTACGGAAAACACGCGGGCCATCATGGTGCGCCGGGGCATTACCGATATAAATGAGTACCGGCTGGAGAATGTAAACGAAGAATACGGCTTGACGCCCCGCCAGATGGTGGATTACCGTGCTCTTAAAGGCGATCCTTCTGACAACATCCCTGGGGTCCCCGGGGTAGGCGACAAAACTGCCAAAAAACTGCTGCAGGAATACAGTTCCCTGGAGAAAGTGCTGGATGCGGCGGAAGAGATGAGCGGTAAACTAAAGAAAAACCTTACCCTTTACCGGGAGCAAGCCCTTCTCAGCCGGGATCTGGCGGCCATTTACTCTGACTTGGAAGTGGAATTAAATTTCTCCGGGTGCCGGTACGAGCCGGATTATTCCAGTCTCCGCCAGTTGTTTGAAGAGCTTGATTTTAAGAGCCTGCTGGAGGAGATCCCCTCATTTTTAGAGGAAAACCAGGAGATAACCGGGGTTTTCCCCCTGGAAAATGTGGAAGATATACGGGAAATAAAAAAGCAGGGTAATTTAAGCAGGATATCTGCCCGGCTGGAGCTGGAACCTGCTTATCCCTTGTGGAAAGGCACGCCCCTGGTGCTGGCTTTCGCGGTTGATGAAGAAACGGCTTATTATTTTCATCCGCGCGTATTTTCCGGCGGCCCCTGGAAAGAGATGCTTAAAGAAATTTTCGCGGGGGAAGAGGTGCAGCTGTTGGGGCACGATGTTAAGGTACTGCTTAATTTTGTGTGTGACAGGGGTTATCCTGTCCCCGAGCTGGAATTTGATTCCCTGCTTGCTTCTTATCTGCTGGACCCGGGTCGCTCAGACTTCCGGTTGTCACGGCTTATCAGCGAATTTATCGGTGAAAAGATACCGGATGAGGATACGGGAGAGAAGAAAAAAGAAAGGGATTATAATAAGTTGTCGGAAGTTCTTGCCCTGCAGGCCCGCCACCTGTTTGCTTTGAGGGAAGAAATGGAAAAAGAGCTAAATAGCCGGGAGCTACTGGGGCTTTATGAAGAAGTTGAGCTGCCTTTAACTTCTGTCCTTTCCGGGATGGAAAGACAAGGGATGCGGGTATGCCGGAAGAGACTGGAAGAGCTTTCCCGCGAGATAAAAGAGAAAATTGAAAAACTGAAAAGGGAAATTATTGAACTGGCGGGAGAAGAATTTAACCTTAATTCGCCGCGCCAGCTCTCGTATATACTGTTCGAGAAGTTGCAGCTTCCAGTAATCAAGAAAACCAAAACGGGGTATTCTACCGACGCTCGTGTTTTAGAAGAGCTTGCCCCCCGGCATGCAATAGTAGAAAAAATCCTTTATCACCGCCACCTGGTAAAGCTTGAAGGAACGTATTTAAACGGGTTGCTTCAGCTAATAGAGCGCCGCAACGAAAAAATATATACTACTTTCAACCAGACGGTAACCTCTACGGGGCGGCTCAGCAGCAGCGACCCCAACCTGCAAAATATTCCGGTTCGGCTGGAGGAAGGACGCCGCATACGGGAAGCTTTTATCCCCTCTTCAGAAGAGTGTATCCTTTTGGCTGCCGATTATTCCCAGATCGAGCTAAGGGTGTTGGCCCACCTTTCCCGCGATCCCATACTGGTTGAAGCTTTTCACCAGGGAGAAGATGTCCATACCCGTACTGCTTCCGAAATATTTGGAGTTCCCACTCCGGAAGTAACCCCGGAAATGCGGGGAAGAGCCAAGGCGGTAAACTTTGGGATTGTTTATGGTATTAGCGATTACGGTTTATCCCAGGATTTAAAAATACCACGCAAAGAAGCAGGCCAGTATATAAAGAATTATTTCAGCCGTTACGAGGGGGTAAAAAACTACATGGAGGAAATAATGGAGCAGGCACGCCGCAGCGGTTATGTAACTACTCTTTTTAACCGCAGGCGTTACCTCCCCGAGATCAATTCATCCCGCTTTAACTTGCGCAGTTTTGCGGAAAGAACCGCCCGCAATACTCCTATCCAGGGTACAGCCGCGGATATTATAAAACTGGCCATGTTGAGGGTGCACAACCGCCTTCAGGAAGAAGGATGCGGGGCTCAACTGCTTCTCCAGGTGCACGACGAACTGATCCTGGAGGTGCCCCGTGAAGAAAAGGCAGACACGGCAAGCCTGGTACGGGAGGAGATGGAACAAGCGGTAACCCTGGAAGTTCCTGTCCGGGTAGAAGTAACCTGGGGTGAAAACTGGTACCAGTTGAAGTAAACTAATTTCTCCCCGAGGGCAGTTGACAGGTGATATTTGAGAGGTAAAATAAGAAGTAACTCTTCTACTCTACACACCTTCCTCCTCAGGAGACTTCAAACAATTTCAAGCAAGTTGTAGATGTCTTGTTTCTGGCTTCTTGCTTCTTGAAAGGAACTGAATTTAATGCCCGAATTACCAGAAGTAGAAACTATCCGGCGGGGGCTGGAACCCCTGATTTCTGGTCGGGTGGTTGCCGGCGTCGGGGTTCATTTCGAAGGTTCGGTAAAACATCCTTCCCCGGCGGAGTTTTCTTGCGGCTTGCAGGATAGAAAAATAGAAGGCATGGCCCGCAGGGGGAAGTACCTGCTTATATTACTTTCCGGGGAAGGCAGGCTGGTAATACACTTGGGCATGACCGGAGCCCTGTTATGGGTCCGCCCCCCGACCAGGAATACAGTTCACCTGAGGGCGGTGTTTTATTTCTCCGGCAGTAATGACCTGTATTTTTACGATCCCCGCAAATTCGGTAAAATGTGGCTACTCAAGAAAGGTGAATCTCTGGCTTGCCTGGAACGCCTGGGTCCGGACTGGTGGGAAGAAGTTAACTGGCCTGTATTTATAGAGGGGCTGGAGCGCAGAAAAAAATCCCGGATAAAACCTCTTTTACTGGATCAGTGTTTATTTTCTGGATTGGGCAATATATACGTTGACGAAGCTCTTTACCGGGCCCGTATTCACCCCGGGAAGCGGGCAGGGGAGTTGACTGAGGGGAAGAAGGGAGAGCTGTACCGGGCTGTAAAAGAAACCCTGAGCCAGGGCATCAGTGCGGGTGGAACCAGCACCCGCGACTATTTAAACGCCGGCGGGGAACGGGGTCGCTACCAGCAGAAGCTAAAGGTATACGGTAAAAAAGGACAGCCCTGCGGTTGCTGCGGTGCTGTTATTGAAAGAATAGTCCTGGCCGGCCGGGGCACCTGCTACTGCCCTGGCTGCCAGCTTTAGTGCTGGGGTAAACACCCCTGTCCCGGCAATCATAAACAAATCATTAAGTGTAGTTATACAAGACAAGTATTCTTCTGGCTTTTGCCGGTGAAGTTTATCCGGAAACAAGTGTGAAAAAAGGAGGATCTAAAAATGAGCTTTATTTATTTAACACTCTTTTTAGCGTGGGCTTGTTGTACCGTATGGGCTGTCCGTGATGCATATTTTAATGACAGGTCCCCCTTACTGGTATTTTTATTAATGATTTTTACCGGGTTTGGCGGTCTCATAATATGGTTGTTATTAAAAGAGGAAATAGAAATTATTGAATCAACAAATAAAAAATTATGAACACTACAGCGGAACACTGAGGGGAGGAAGATATTTTCGCTTCCAATGTGGGTGCTGCTTAACCCCGGAGTTAAAGCTACTAACTTCGGGGTTTTTTTAATACTTTACTGCTGCGGGCATTACTTCTGAGCTCCAGATAGACAGGCACACCTGTATATGTGTCTCCATAAGATGAGGAGAACCCACCACAAGCCGTTGATTTCAAGGGTGGGAAACTTCAACAAGGAGGCGATAGGGGTGCCTGAAGCTAGTGTTGTATTTTTGGCGCTGGCTGTAAGCCTGGATGGATTTGGAGTAGGCATGGCCTGTGGTATAAGGCGCCTTGAAATATTATTTTCTTCTCTGATGGTTATATGTTTGATGTCGGTAGGAGCGGTAGTTGTTTCCATGGTCCTGGGGCAGGTTCTGGGAATATTTATTTCCCCGGAAATTGCACCCCGCGGCGGAGGGGTAATTCTTTTAATACTGGGGTCTTACTTTACTTACCAGGCCCTGAAGGATTTAACCGGGGAGAAAGATGCTCCGGGGAAAAAACCTGAAAATCGTAAAGGAGAAGTTTATTCCGCCCCCCGGCAAGGAAACCTTAAAAGGCTTTCTCTAATGACCCGCGAGCCCGGGGCGGCTGATGTGGACCAGTCGGGCACCTTAAGTGCCAGGGAAGCTTTCTGGCTGGGTGTGGCCCTGGCCGCGGATGCTTTTGGAGCAGGTTTTGGAGCGGTTCTGGTGGGCTTCAACCCGGTATTAACTGCTGCAGCGGTTGGTATAACCAAGCTTCTTTTGGTACCGGCCGGTGTCCTGGTAGGACGTTCTTTTTCTGCAAGATATTTAAGTAATTTTGCGCCTTTGCTTTCCGGGTTGATGTTGTTCTTGCTGGGCGTTATGGCTCTGGTATAATTTAATAAAAAAGCGGGAGGCAAAGAACTTGGATATTACCTTGGTTTTATTGTATAATTGTAACTGTTCATGTTCATGTTCATTGTCAATACCCGAGCAGGTATACAATTTTTACTGTTAAATTGAATTAATAAGAACCGCTCAGGTTTAATTTTTTTGGAAAGCGAGCTGTGCTGGATGTTTATAGTAGGCCTTACCGGGGGAATAGCTACGGGGAAAAGTACTGTAGCGGAGATGCTGAAGAACAAAGGCGCAGTGGTTTTGGACGCAGATGCAATAGCCCGGGAAGTAGTGGAGCCGGGTAGACCTGCCTGGAAAGATATAGTAAAATGGCAGGGCAGGAAGATTTTAAATGAAGATAACAGTATTGACCGGGTGAAACTGGGCCGGGTAGTTTTTACCGACGAAGAAGCAAGGCGTAGATTAAACTCCATTGTTCACCCCCGGGTAGACGAGGAACTAAGTGAAAGAACCAGGCAAATAAGAAGCGGTAGCACTTCTACGGTGATTGTTTACGATGTTCCTTTATTGATTGAAGCGGGTATGCACCATAAAGTAGATGTGGTTGTTTTGGTTTGTGCCTCCAGGGAAACGCAGGTAAAAAGAATGGTGCAAAGAGAGGGTTTGCAGGAAGAAGAGGTTAAGCAGCGAATAGAAGCCCAGATGCCGCTGGAACAAAAGATAAAATATGCGCATTTTGTAATAAAAAATGACGGAGAACTGGAGCAAACCCGCGGGCAGGTAGATGAATTCTGGCGTTATCTTACGAATAAAATGAAAAAAAACAGTAGTAACTACTCACCTGGGTAGTTACAAGAAAAACACCCGGAACCGATTGCTTCCAGCAAAGGGGAGTATATATGTCCGTATTAAATTCTAAGTGGTTTTTCCGGCTTTTGTTCCTGGTTATTCTGGCGCTGGTAATTTATTTGTTGTATACACCTTTTATCTCTTATTTTTTTTATCCGTTTGACTACCGGGAAGAAGTGTATTATTACTCAGAAAAGCACGAGATGGACCCTTACCTTATTGCTGCGGTTATTAATGTGGAAAGCGGGTTTGACCCGGAGGCGGTTTCACCAAAAGGGGCCTGTGGTTTAATGCAGATTATGCCCGACACGGGAGAAGAAGTAGCAGCAGAGCTGGGGATCAATGATTTTAAAGAAGAGATGCTCTTTAAACCCGGTTATAACCTTGAGCTGGGAACATATTACCTCTCCCGCTTAAAAGATTATTACCAGGGCAACCTTACCCTGGCCCTGGCTGCTTACAATGGCGGCCAGGGTAAGGTAAACAGGTGGCTGAGGGAGGGGATTTGGGACGGAGACAAGAAAAATATTGGGGATATACCGTACCGGGAAACCCGCGAATATATTCGCAAGGTAAAAAAAGCCCGCCAGAGGTACGAGCAGATTTATAATTCCGACGAAAATTGCGGGATTTAATTGCTCAAGCGACCTTTATTGCCTGGTATTGGGCGTCGGCGGGACATTTTTAAATACAGTTAAAAGGAGTGACGGCCATGTATAATATTACCCTGATAAGAGGTGACGGCGTTGGCCCTGATATTACCGGTGCAACTTTAAAGGTGCTTGACAGCCTGGGACTTTCCATAGCGTGGGAAGAAATGCCGGCGGGAGAAGAGGCGGTAAAGGAGTACGGGACACCTTTACCGGAACAGACAGTAGAATCTATCCGGCGTAATAAGATTGCACTTAAAGGACCTTTAACTACCCCGGTAGGGACCGGTTTTCGCAGCGTAAACGTTGCTTTAAGGCAAACCCTAAACCTTTACGCTAACCTGAGGCCCTCGAAGAGTTTTGAGGGTTTAGAATCGGTTTTTAAAGATATTGACCTGGTGGTAGTGCGTGAAAACACGGAAGACCTTTATTCCGGCGTAGAGCATATGGTGGGTGAGGATGCAGCGGAGAGTATTAAAATAATCACCCGGAAAGCTTCCGAAAAAATAGTAAGGTTTGCTTTTAATTACGCGGTTAACCAGGGGCGAAAAAAGGTGACCGCGGTACATAAAGCCAACATTTTAAAATTTAGTGACGGCCTTTTTTTGGAGGTAGCCAGGAAGGTAGCGGAAGAATACCCCGGGGTAGAATTCGAGGATCGGATAGTTGACAACATGTGTATGCAGCTGGTTCAAAAACCGCAGCAGTACGATGTAATGGTTATGCCCAACCTGTACGGAGATATCGTTTCCGACCTCTGTGCTGGCCTGGTAGGGGGGCTGGGAGTTACTCCTGCTGCAAATATAGGGGAGGAGGGTGCTGTTTTTGAACCGGTACACGGCAGTGCGCCCAAGTATGCCGGTAAGAACAGGGTGAACCCTACCGCCATGTTGCTCTCCTCAGTATTAATGCTGGAGCACCTGGGGGAACACCGGGAAGCGCAGAGGCTGGAGCAGGCCCTGCGTGAAGTTATATCAGAAGGCAAGAATACAACTTATGACCTGGGAGGAAACGCTTCTACTACGCATATGGCGGATGCAGTGGTGGAAAAGTTAAAATAAGGTCAACAACCTGCAAATCTATATATTGCCACAACCTGCAAACACAGAAATACCCAAATATAATAAATATTTGGGTATTTTTTTGAGCATGCTTTTTAATTATAATTGCTTTTCTTTTGTGGTTTTTGTTTTTTTCCTTCTTCTCCAGCCAGATTTTTTACGGAAATACCCATTTCTCTTGCTATTTCTTCTCTGAACTTTTTCAGTCTGTACTTATCCAGGTTCCGTTTTTGCCTTTTTCCCTTGTTGTATTTTTTAGCCACGGGTAGGCCTCCTTTCATTATCTGCTTGTTTACTTCCTTAACTTTATTTTTTTCCTTACCAGATTTCCTTATCCAGGTTTTAGACGGCTTTTTAATGGTAAATATTAACACTCAAAAACAGGTTTTTTAATGCGTATGAAAATTATATTTGGGGCTGTAATCACGCAAAATAAGTTTAAGATGGTTTTTAAATAAATTTAAAGGGGGAAAAGAGTAAGAATGAAAGACGGTGAGGAAAACAACGCGGTTACTGTAGCCAATCATGTAATAAAATACGGGGCTTGGTTGTTGGGGCTAATAATTGTGCTCTATTTTTTATCCCGCCACCTTTTTCCTTTTATTCAGTCTTTGTTTTAATTTTTGTTCCCCCCGGGAACAGCAGCAGTAAATGCCTGATTACTTACCAATATATTTTCCTGCGGGTAGGGGCATAATAAATAAAGGTACGGTTAAGTTAAGCGGTTAAGTTTAAATGGAAAGGAGGGAGATAGCGATGACGGTTTTTCATGTCATTCACATTGTAGTGGGCCTTTGGTTGGCCCTGGTAAACCTGACTGATATTCTTACACCAATGGCCCTGGTGTGGAATAATTTTATTCTTGGGCTGGTAGTGGCTGGTTATAACGCATATTATATTTTTATTCAGGGAAATGTAGATGTTCAGTCTAACTGAAAATAGAATAATCCCCCTTAAATTAGTTAGCCTGATGCTTAAAAAGCTCTTGACTGTGGTCAGCAGTCAAGAGCTTTTTACATTTAAGAAATATGAGTTTGTTTATAGAGCCAGGAAACGCGTTTAACCGGGATTAAAATCTAAATAAATTGTTTGCCGCAAATAAACCCCTCTTTTTCGCAGTTATTTGAAAATAAATACCATGGTATCCTAAATTCACGAGATTAATTACTTTACATAATATTTATCTGTTACTAAAAGAATTATAGCACATAAAAGCATATAATATGGTTTGCGTCAATAAGTTAATGTGCATATAATTAACATAAAATACGATATGCTTTTTCTGTTTTATAATAACTAAAAAGGAGGAAAGAACACTGGTTATTGCAGCGAGGACCGGGAAAAAAAAGGGTAAATGCTCAGGGTGTGGTACATTCAGGGTGTGGTACATATTGATGCCTTGAGAGAATTATGGCCAGACAAACTGCTTCTTGTTCCAGGGGAGGGACAAGCTATATTCAAGAGCATTATTCAAGAGCATAAGGAGGGAAGGCAGTGGAGCTGTCTGCCTGGGACAACAAGATAAAAACCTGGCAGGAAAAAAAGTAAAGGTGGGGATATTTGTCTATGCTTAAACGTAATACTACATACCTGGCAGTTGTGCTGGTATTTGTGTGCGTGTTTGTGTTTCTATTTTATGCAGGTGACGCTGAAGCAAAAGAAGAAGAAACTGTAACGGTGACGGCAGAGCAGTTGAATTTCCGCCTGGGTCCCGGCACCCGGTATTATGCTATGGATGCCCTGGAAAGCGGCACCAGTGTGGAAGTTTTAGCAAAGCAGGACAGCTGGTTTTTGGTGAGTTTATCTGACGGAAGAACGGGGTGGATACACGGTTATTATACTACCGGTAGTTCCCCCGAAACTAAACTTTCCCTGCAGGGTATAGCCAAAGTGGAAATTACAGCTTCAAGTTTAAATATTCGAATGGGGCCCGGCCAGGAGTATACGGCCTTTGATCAGCTGCAGGGTGGTACTGAAGCTACCATACTGGCGGAAGAAAACGGCTGGCTCCTGGTAAAAACCAGGTACGGTTCTACTGGATGGGTTTATTCGGAATATACCAGGACCCTCAGCCAGGAGGTTACGGTAACTGCATCAACTTTAAACGTAAGAAGGGGACCGGGTACTTCTTACGAGGTAGTGGAGCAGTTTGAACAGGGGACTGCAGTTAAGGTTTTGCAGGAAAGCAACGATTGGATGAGGTTGTTCCTGGATGATGGAAGTACTGCCTGGATATACGGTTATTATACTTCAGATGCAGGAGATTCCGGCAGCGGCAGAGATGATGATGCTTCACAAGCGCCTTCACGGGGAGGGAGACAGTACCTACAAGGCCGAACCATAGCCATAGACCCTGGCCACGGCGGTAGAGATCCGGGAGCAGTTGGAGTAACCGGGCTGCAGGAAAAAGTTGTGGCCATGACTACAGCCAATAAAGTGGCCGGTTACTTGAGGGCTCAGGGTGCTGAGGTAGTGTTAACGCGTAGCGGTGATTATTTTGTTTCCCTGGCCCGAAGAGTGAATATTGCTCACAATGCTGGAGCGGATATTTTTGTAAGCATACACGCCAATTCTCATCCCAATCCCGGAATTTCTGGTACTGAGACTTACTACTACAATTATGGGGGTAATGCTTATTCTAGCCGTAAACTGGCCCGGTTGGTGCAGAATCAAATGGTAAGCGAATCCGGCCTTAGAAATATCGGGGTTAAGCATGGCAGCTTTTATGTAATTCGGGCACCCTGGATTCCCTCAGTTCTGGTGGAGCTAGGATTTCTTTCCAACTGGAACGACGAGAATTTACTAAAGCAGGACTGGTTTCTGGACGGACAGGCCCAAGCTATAACCAGGGGGATAATCAACTACTTTAACTAAAATATCTCCTCCCCGTTTTAAATCCTCCCCCGCCAGGGGGAGGATAATATTTTAGTAACCATGTGGGTGCTAATTGATCCCGGGGGTAGAGCTTTTGCCCCCGGGTTTTTTTACTTCCCTACCTCCAACCTCTAACTTCCAATAAGCCCGTCCTGAGCGATTATACTAAATTAATATCTCCCAGGGATCTAAGATTTTATTTAATAAAATTGTGGACAAAAGGCAGGAATATGTCGAAGTAAACAGAATTTCAAAATAGCAGGTGTATCCAGCCTAAAAATTTTGGCCCGGTCGCGTCTGTTCACTAAATTAGATTCACGTCTTAACGATGTATGGTTTTATATTTGATTTTATATTACTTTGCCGCTTTTTAAACCGTATAAAACTATAAAGACTTGCGGGTAGGGTATTATGGAAATAAACTTGATGCACGAGATATTTAAATTTCACGGGCATAACACGGCAGTGGATATGTTTTTCTTTTGCCTGGCCGAATATTCCTCTTATGCATTTGCGGTTCTTTTTTTAATTGCTCTGTGTTGTTATTTTTATATTAATTTTAAGAGAAACAGTGTAGAAAGGATATATTATTCTTATATCTATTTTTTACCTGCCGCGCTGCTGCTTAATAAAATAATCCGGGAGTTGATAAGCCGGGAAAGGCCTTACAACGTTATAAAAGAATTTGAATCCATGACCGAACCCATATTCCATTATTATGGGGATTCTTTTCCCAGCAATCATGCTGCAGCTTGTTTTGCTATAGCCGGGGCTGTTTACATGATGTCGCCGCGGGCGGGGTGGGGCTTTTTTGTGCTGTCGGTACTGGTTTCAGTCTCCAGGGTGTATGTAGGAGTACATTATCCTTCTGATGTGATCGCCGGTGCGATGGTAGCCTTTGTAGTGATGTTTATAATATTACGGAAATTTAGTGCGGTGGAAGGAGTTACAAGGAAATTGATCGACAGGTGTTTCCAGTTTGTTTCCCAGGCCCCGGTTTCTTTTGGCTTGAATATTAACTCAGGCAAAAATTCTAACAGCCGGTCCAGGCAGGAGGGACGGAACTGATTTATGGTCGAAAATATTGAAAAAGGGATGGAAGTTAAAATTCATACCGGCTATCATTTCCCCCCCATAAGGGGAGAGATCTCCAATATCATAGGGGGAAAGCTTTATGTTAAAATCCAGGACTCTTTTGATTTGAATATTGAAGTAAGCAAAAAAACTACCCTGGAGTTTGCCCTGGAGAAGAATGCTGCTCACCTGTGTTCCGGGTATATTGAATCCCTTATCCAGATAGACAGTTCCGTTATTGTAATAAGTAATTTGTCACCGCTTGAACGGTATCAGAGAAGGGGATTTGTTCGGGTGCCTGCTTCTTTGCGGGCCAGGTGCTCGGTCCGCAACAAGAGAATTGAAGCCATGATTCTTAATATCTCTGGAAGTGGTGCTTTGCTGTGCACCAAAGAGGAGCTTTTGAGTGATGATATTATCAGGTTAAAATTTGACCTGCCCCTGCAGCAGAAAACGAAAATAAATGTAGAAGCCCGTATTGCCAGGGAAGCAATGGAAAAAATTGAGGGCGCACCCTGGGATTACAAGTACGGAGTTGAATTTTTAAACATTCCCCAATCGCTGCAGGATAGAATAGTTAGTTATACCTTCAAGAAACTTACCAACAATTTATAAAAGCTGCCCCAGAACAGGGGGCGTTAGGCCGCGGCCAGGCATTTTAAAGCTTCACCGGGTACAATTACTACTTTTTTATTTGACGAAAGTTAAATAAAAAGATATAATTAAAGTAAACCTAAATGTCCGGACATTCGGATAAATATATTACCTGAAGGTGGTTGCTTTAAGTATGAAAAGGCTGGCTGGAGTAAATAAAGCCCTGCATCGGAACCGTCTGGGTGAGATAGGGGTAGAAGAGAGGAAAAACGCGGTTCGCCTGACCGGGAAAGTAGATTCCCGCGAACAGTACTTGAAAGCTGGCTATATTGCCGCGGGCAGGGGGTACCGGGGTGTAATTAATGATATAGAAGTAAATGCTGGCGGCGAAGGAGAGATGAATTTGCCTTCTTTCCAAGATAATGCCCTGGAGGGAAAGCATTTTAACGTGGCTGTAGTAGGGGGCGGAGTAATTGGGGCGGCTATAGCACGCGAGCTGACGCGGTGGAATCTCGATATTGTGCTGTTGGAGAAAGAAGAGGATCTGGCCCGCCACGCTTCCAGCCGGAACAACGGGGTAATTCATCCTGCTTTTGCTCCTTCTCCAGGCACAAATAAAGCCTATTACAACTGCTTCGGAAACCGTCTTTTTAACCGGGAGGCTGCGGAGCTGGGCATTAAAATAGAGTGGCCCGGATCGATGGGGCTGTTTACCCGCAGGTGGATGCGATTGTTAATGCCTTTTATACGCCACAGGGCACGTCAAAACGGGGTTCGCGGGGTAGAATACATAAGCCCGGAAAAATTAAAAAATTTGGAGCCTCACGTTAATCGCCGGTTTTGGGGAGCTGTTTTTTTCCCGGAAACCGGGAATGTTTCCCCCTACAAGTTAACTATCGCCTATGGGGAAAACGCAGCCGCAAACGGGGCCAGGGTGTTTTTGCAAACCGGGGTAGAAGGTTTTACCCGGGAGCAGGGGCGAATTACCGGGGTGCAAACCAACCGGGGAACTTTCGGAGCCGACGTGGTGATAAACGCCGCCGGCTTGTGGGCGGACCGCGTGGCGGAAATGGCGGGAGACCGGTATTATACCATCCATGCCCGCCGGGGAACTATTGCAGTGCTGGACAAAAAAGCCGGGCCCCTGGTTAACTATAACCTGGGCGTGCTTCCCCTGGCCGATACTAATACCAAGGGGGGCGGGGTAACCCTGTCCGTGGATGGCAATGTCCTGGCAGGGCCAACGGCCGAAGAAGTGCCCCGGCGCGAGGACTATTCCACCAGCCGCCTGGATATTGACTTTCTTTTTCAGCAACAGATGACTTTAAACGAGCTCCTGCGGCCCGACCACGCCATAACGTATTTTGCCGGAAATCGGGCTTGCACTTTTGAAGAAGATTTTATAGTTGAACCTTCACCCCATGTGGAAAACCTGATACATGTAGCGGGAATGCAATCGCCAGGTTTGACTGCGGTCCCGGCTGTTTCCCGGGAGGTAAGCCGGAAGGCGGTAGATATTTTGTCCAGCTATAGAAATGTAGACCCGGATCCCGGATTTTCTCCTTACCGGAAACCACCGATAGAGCTTTCACGCCTTTCCCTGGAGGAGCGCTCCCGTGTGATCAAAGAAAACCCCTCCTATGGCAGGATCGTCTGTCGCTGTGAAGTGGTAAGCGAGGGTGAAATAATCCATAGTTTGCAGTCTCCGCTGGGTGTGTTTACCCTGGATGGAATCAAGCGCCGGGTTCGTGCCGGGATGGGAAGGTGCCAGGGCGGTTTTTGCACTCCCCGCCTGGTGGATATACTGGCCCGGGAAGCCGGGGCAGATGTACGGCAGGTGCGCAAGTCGGGTCCGGGGTCGGAGCTTGTGTTAAAAAAGACCAAAGGTGAGGTGGACTACACAGGCTTCAAGTTAAAAGGCGTCCCGGGAAAAAAAGAGGAGGAGAACAGTGCAGCGGACAGATTTTAAAGTGGACACAGTAGTAATCGGATCCGGTCCTGCAGGCATGGCGGCGGCGGTTGCCGCGGCGGAAGAAGGGGCCGGGGTATGTGTAATTGAGCGGGAAGAACGCCCGGGTGGAATCCTCAAGCAGTGCATACACGACGGTTTTGGCCTCTTGCAATTCCAGGAAAAGTTAACCGGGCCGGAATACTCTTACCGCTACCTTCAGATGGTGGAAAACTTGCAAATACCGGTTTTGACGAAAACCTTTCTGCTAGAGATACAGCATAAAGAAAACGGTTTTCGTCTTATTTTGCAGAATGAAAGCGGGGTGTTTTCGCTTAACCCCCGGGCGGTAATATATGCGGCAGGCTGCCGGGAGAAGACTTCCCGCCAGGTATTTTTACAGGGTACCAGGCCTGCCGGGGTAATTACTGCGGGCACCCTGCAGTACATGATTAACATACAGGGGTATTTGCCCGCGGGGAAATGCGTTATCCTGGGTTCCGGGGATATCGGGTTAATTATGGCGCGGCGCTTGACGCTGGAAGGTGCAGAGGTAGAAGGAGTTTACGAAATAAAAAGTGAACCTTCCGGGTTAACCCGGAACGTGGCACAGTGCCTGGAAGACTATCGTATACCGCTGCATCTTTCCCATACGGTAACCGAAATCCACGGAACGGAACGGCTTACCGGGGTTACGGTGGCCCGGGTAGACGAAAATTTTAAGCCCTTGTCCGGAACCGAAAAGTTTGTGCCTGTTGATACCCTGGTTCTTTCCGTGGGTTTGATACCGGAAAATGATATAATTGAAAGCCTGGGAGTGGAACTGGATTCCCGTACATCAGGGCCGGTAGTAGACCAGTATAACATGACCTCCCTGGAAGGCCTTTTTGTATGTGGAAATGCTTTGCACGTAAATGACCTGGTGGATTACGTTTCGGAAAGCGGTGAAACAGCCGGCAGGGCCGCGGCGGAGTACGCGGCCCGGGGACTTAATCATGGCGATAGCAACGGAAAAAGGGTTAACCTTACTCCAGGAAATGGTATAATGTACGTAGTGCCGCAGCAGTGGAAAATACCGATGGAGGAAGAAACAGTTTTTTATTTTCGCTCCAGGGAAACGGTATTCCGGGCGGAACTGGAAGTGGCAGCCGGGAATCAGGTGATTTGTCGCGAAAAATACCCGGTGTTGCGCCCGCCAGAAATGGAAAGGCTGGTAATTGAGCCCTACCTGATTCCGCCGGGCACGAAAGAAATACAGTTCCGGCTCCGCTGTTAGGCACACTGTGTGCCATGGATACGGCTGCGGTTTGAAGAGTTGGAGAACGGGAGGTGTAAGGCAGAATGCAGGAGAACAGGGCGAGTTTTACCTGTATAGTATGCCCCCTGGGGTGCTCCCTGGTGGTGTTCGAAGACCCGGGTGGTGAGGATAATTTGTTGGTAGAAGGAAACCGGTGCCGGCGCGGTGAAGAATATGCCGTGGAGGAATACCGTAATCCCTGCCGGTCTTTGACTACCACGGTAGCTACTGTTTTTAAAGACTGTCCCCGGCTTCCGGTTCGTACCAGGGGCGAAATTCTATTAAAAGATATATTCAGGGCCATGCAACAGATTAATTCTCTGAAGGTGGAACAGCACATGAAGCCCGGGGAGGTAGTAATACAGGACCTGGTGGGCACGGGAGTGCCAGTAATAGCTACCGGTTCTACCAGGCCCGTTTTAGAGGGGTGCTCAAATGTCCGAGCTGGTTTTAAGTATTGACTGCGGGACGCAGAGCCTGCGTACCCTGATATTTGATCGAAACGGCAGCATCCGGGCTTCGGCTAAAAGAGAATACGAGCCTTACTTCAGCCGCAACCCCGGCTGGGCTGAACAAGACCCGGAACTGTTGTGGAATTCCCTGGTTGGCACCTGCCGGGAACTAAAGGAAAATTACCCGGGGGAAGTTGCCCAAATATGTGGGGTTGCAGTTACTTCGCAGCGGGCCACTTTTATTATTGCGGATGAAAAAGGAATCCCTTTAAGACCGGCCATTACCTGGATGGATCAGCGCAAGGCAAAAAACAAGGCGCGTTTTGGGCCGGGGCAGCGTATGGCCCTTAAAACGGCCGGGATGTATGAGCCAGTTCGGGTGCTGGAGAGGGAAGGCAAGTTGAACTGGATACGGCAGAACGAGCTGCACTTGTGGGAAAAAGCGCACAAGGTGCTGCAGGTTTCCGGTTTTTTAAATTTTCGCCTTACCGGCAATTTTGCCGATTCTGTAGCCTCCCAGATAGGGCACCTGCCTTTCGACTACCGCCGGCTTGAATGGGCCAGGCCGCGGGACATAAAAAGCATGATATACCCGGTAGAGAAAGAAAAGCTGTGCACCCTGGCGGCACCGGGAACGGTTTTGGGGCATATAACAGGGGAAGCCGCCCGGGAAACCGGGCTTTCCGCCGGTGTGCCCGTATTTGCTGCCGGTTCCGACAAGGGGTGCGAAACTATTGGAACGGGGTGCACTTCCCCGCGGCAGGCCAGTCTCAGCCTGGGAACTACCGCTACTGTTCAGACTACTTCCGGCTTTTACTGTGAACCCATTCGTTTCCTGCCGGCCTATCCCGCGCCCGTACCGGGAATGTTCAACCCTGAAGTCCAGGTGTTCCGTGGCTTTTGGATGCTCCGCTGGTTCCGGCAGGAGTTCGGGATGCGGGAAATGGAAGAAGCAAAGAAGATGGAGGTGGCCCCGGAGGTCCTCTTGAACCGCCTGCTCCGCGAAGTGCCTCCCGGTTCCATGGGGCTGGTCCTCCAGCCTTTTTGGGGGCCCGACCCCAAGAACCCGGAAGCCAAAGGAGCGGTTATTGGTTTCAGCGACGTCCATACCCGGGCCCATATTTACCGGGCCATTATAGAAGGGTTGGGGTACGCTCTCCTGGACGGCCTTAACCAGATACAGAAGGCTACTAAAACCCGGGTGGAGAAACTGATGCTGGCCGGCGGGGCTTCCACCAGCGATGACATCTGCCGCATTATAGCCAGTATTTTCAACCTGCCGGCGGCGCGGGGCACTTCCAGCGAGGCTTCCGCCCTGGGTGCTGCCATGGTGGCCTACGTGGGGATGGGGGTATACAGCGATTTTGATGAAGCTATAAAGGCCATGGTCCGCCACGAAAAAGAATTTCTCCCCGACCCGGACCACGCTTACATATACAGCCAGCTTTACCGGCGCGTTTACTGCAAAATGTACGGCAGCCTCCGTCCCGTTTACCGGGAAATCCGTTCTATCACCGGTTACCCGGAAAAGATATAAACAAAATAAATATGATAACTACTCACGGTGTGAAAGCTTAGAAGCCAGAAGTCAGAGGCCAGAAACAGGAGGCAAGAGACAAGAGGCAAGAAGCAAGAGACAAGATAAAAGCCCTTCCACATGGAGAGTAGGGCCTGGTGTCAAGTTACCATTAACCACATAGAGCCTGGGTAGTTACTAAATAAGATAATCAAGGAGGCTATTATATGTTTAAAAAGGAAGAATTTGTACCAGATTGGTACCACCGTGTTCCTCCTCCTGGTTCGTACCGCTCCATATTTAAGTGGGGGTACCCGGACTCTTTTAAACATCCCAATCCCCGCCTTTATAAACTCATGAAAGAAGTCTTTGACTTGACCGATGACCATTTTAAAGAAAAACAGGAAGTGGGAGAAGAAGAAGTCAGCATCGAGGCCACGGTTAATTTATCCGAAAAGCAGCTGGAGAAACTAAAGTCCATTGTAGGAGAGGAAAACGTGCTCACCGACGATTATTCCCGCCTGCGGGTGTCGTACGGGAAGATGATGTACGACCTTATGCGGCTGCGCAAAAAAATTGCCGAGAATGTCCCCGATGCGGTGGCTTCACCGCGGAACAAAGATGAGGTGCAGCTTCTGGTGAATTACTGCCATGAAGAAAAAATACCGCTAATACCATTTGGAGGCGGTTCCGGGGTTATGAGAGGTAATGAATGCCCCTTGGGCGGTATTACGCTGGATATGTCGCAGCATATGAACCACATAAGGGAAGTCAATCCCCTGGACCAGACGGTTACCGTGGAAGCCGGGATCATGGGACCCGACCTGGAAGAAGCCTTGAACCGGGCTCCAGAGCGTTTTGGCACCAAGCACAGTTATACCTGCGGGCACCTGCCTCAGTCTTTTCATTCCGCCACGGTTGGCGGATGGGTAGTAACCCGGGGTGCGGGTCAGAACTCTACCTATTATGGGAAAATAGAGCACTTGGTAGTAAGCCAGGAATACGTGACACCCCGGGGTAAGTTTGTCACCAAAGATTTTCCGGCCTCAGCAACCGGACCCATGCTGGATTATATTTTTATTGGTTCCGAAGGCTCCTACGGCGTACTGGTAGAAACAACCTTGAAGATATTCCGCAACCGCCCGGAAAACACCCGCCGCTTCAGCTACGTTTTCCGCAGCTGGCAGGAGGCGCTGCAGGCGGTGCGCGAGGTATCGCAGGGGGAATTCGGCCTGCCTTCGGTGTTTCGCCTCTCCGACCCGGAAGAGACGGAAATTGGTATGCGCCTTTACGGGGTGCAGGGAACCGTATTGGACCGCTATCTTCAGCTTCGCGGTTATAAGCCGGGAGAAAGGTGTATGCTTTTGGGCACTGCGGATGGGGAAAAAGGCTTTGCCCGCCGCGTGGCGAAAATGGTTCACCGGGCCGCCAAAAAGCATGGGGGTATGTCTACCACCGGTTATGTGGCCAGGCGGTGGGAGCACGGAAGGTTTATGGACCCATACATGCGTGAAGACTTGCAGGATTACGGTATTATTATTGACACCCTGGAATGCACCGTTAACTGGAGCAATATAGAAAAAGTGTGGCACCAGGTTCGCTCCTACTGTAAATCCCGGCCCCGCACTATTTGTATGTCTCACGCTTCGCATTTTTACCCGCAGGGCACCAACCTTTATTTTATCTTTATTGCCCGGATGGAGATGGAAGAATACATGGAGTACCAGGGCGGCATTGTGGATCGTATATACTCTGCCGGGGGGGCGTTAAGCCACCACCACGGCATTGGCCGTATGTTGGCCCCGTGGTACGAAGATTACCTGGGCTCTAACCAGCTTCATTTGTTGCGTGCCGTAAAGAACCATCTGGACCCGGGAAATATTTTAAACCCCGGCGGCAACCTGGCCCTGGACTACCGTGGCCCCGGGCGAACCTTTTTCACCAGCCCCGATTGATCACTAACTGTCAGGGATGGGGCTGAAAATGAAGAAAAACAGTTAAAAAAGCTTCTCAGGTGAAGTTAAGGTCGGACTTGATGGAATAGAGGTCACCGCGGAAGTGAAATACCAGGTAGAAAAAAGGCTGTTCGTTGGTAGAATGGATGGTTCTGGTTAGCCGAAGTAGCGGGGCCCCGGTTTCAATATTTAAAAAGGAGGCCATCTCCTGGCCGGCGGAAACCGAGCGTATTTCTACCTGTATACGTCCCAGGGGTATTTGTTTTTCGTATACCAGGTAATCATAGAATGAGCCGGAGAGTTTTTCCGGCTCTATTTCTTCTACAACTGTAGATTTCAAGTAGGAATCTTCTACTGCTACCGGCACGCGGTCTGCCAGCCTCAAACGTCTGAAATAGAATATTTTTTCCTCCGGTGGAATGTTTAAGGCCTCAGAAGCTTCATGAGGAGGATATATTTCCTCTAAATCTATTAGTTTTGCACCGGGTTGGACTCCGCGTTTTATCATTTCCGCAGAAAATGAAACCAGGCTTTCCAGGCTGTCTTCGGGCCTTTTGCGGCATACCACCGTTCCGATGCCCCGACGGCGGTACAGGTAGCCTTCGTTTACCAGCTGCAGGATTGCTCTCCGTACGGTTTCCCTCCCTACTCCGTATTCTTTCATGAGGGCTGTTTCAGAAGGTATCATATTGTTTTCCGGCCATTCTTCCCGGTTAATTTTCTTTTTTAACTCTTCGTATAGCTGGCGGTAAAGCGGGATCCCTTTTTGTGTATTAAATATCACCTGTAATCACCTTATAAAATTATCTTCAATAATCTTCAATGTCTTCAATGATGT
>PWGO01000115.1 GCA_003554525.1 Syntrophomonadaceae bacterium
CTTGCCTTTTACGCCTTTTTTTTGAAATCATCTTAATTTTTTGTTACTTAATTTCTGATTTCTATAACTTTTCAACAAAACCTTTAAATAAATTTACTTGGCCAGACTCAATTTGGTTTTTACAGGCTTACAGTTGAGGCCAGTGGTCAGACCAGGGTCTTATTTTTTCAAAAGCAGCGGAAGCGGCTAAGACGGTATGCTCGTCAAAACGATCTCCTATTACTTGTAGCCCCACGGGCAGGCCTTCTTCGGTAAAGCCGCAGGGGATGCTGGCTGCAGGCTGGCCGGTAAAGTTAAAGGGAAAAGTAAAAGCTATCCAGGATACCGGCCCAACGGGTTGTCCATTAATAGTTTCCGGCCCGATAGGACCACCTTCCCCGGAAGTAAACGCTGGTACAGCGGTGGAAGGGGTAAGCAACAAGTCGTACTTTTCCCAAATCAGCCTGGCCTTGCTCCACAGCTCCTCGCGGCGCATCTGTACCCGGGCCAGGTCTTTGCCGGATATGCTGTCGGCCATTTGCATAAATACCTGGTAAGGGGGGTAAGCTTTTTCCTTCCATTCGTCCATATCCTCTTCCATTTTTGCCATGGTTTCCGATATTATCATAACCTGCAGGTCCTCTTCCATGCTGAACAGGCCGGGATCGATCTCTTCCACTTCACAACCCAGCTCTTCAAAAGCTCCGGCTGCACGCGCTGTTATTTTTTTTACTTCGGGGTCCACCACGGCATACCCCAGGTCCGGGCTGAACGCCATGCGCAGCCCCTTTACCCCCCTCTTGAGCGCATCAAGATAGTTGTGATCGCCCTGGGGCAGTGACATGCGGTCACCACGGTGCGCTCCCGCCATAACCTGGAGCATTAAAGCGGCGTCTTCAACAGTCCGGGTAAGCGGGCCTTCATGATTCATGGTTTCCCAGCCCGGGAAACGGGGGTGAATGGGAACACGACCAAAAGAGGGCTTGATACCGTAAATACCACAGAGGCTGGCCGGAATACGGATAGAACCCCCACCGTCGTTCCCGGAGGCCAGCGGGAACATGCCGCAAGCGATCCCCGCCGCTGATCCCCCGCTGGAACCTCCGCTGGTTTTTTCCAGGTTCCAGGGATTACGGGTAGGGCCAAAAAGCAAATTGTCCGTAACCGGGATCAGTCCAAATTCGGGCAAATTGGTCTTGCCCAGGACTATTGCCCCCGCTTTTTTTAACCTCTCCACCAGCACGGCATCTTGTTCCGGAACATAGTTTTCCATCATCATGGAACCACACGTAGTCCTTATACCCGCAGTATAAACATTGTCTTTAATCGCCACTGGGACGCCGTGCAGGGGGCCATTCCCCTCCCCGGCAAGCTCTTTTTCAGCTTCCCTGGCCGCATCAAGGGCCTTTTCTTCTTCCAGGGTAACCACCGCGTTCAGCCGGGGATTTAATTTTTTAATCATCTCCAGGTAAACTTCCAATACCTCTACCGGCGAGGCTTCCCGGCGTGATATTAGCCCCGCAAGCTCCACCGCGCTTTTCCTACACAAATCATTCATTTTAACTACCTCCCTGTTGCCATAAAATATAATAAATCCATTACATAGAAATTTTTCTTTACATTCTCTTTTTTTCCTCTATTAAAATAACTATTTCGGGTAAAAAAATTTTTATGGTTATTGAAACCATTATATACCATTAATTCCCACCGTATTTATTAAACTCTCCCGGCATATAATAATAGAGTAAATACACATGAAATTTTAATATTTATTTACATCACCTACAATAACGTATATAATAAGAATACAGGAAAAAAACATAAAAGGAAGGTGATAGGGTGAGCAATAAAGGCGATTTTCTTGCAGGAGTAGTTATAGGGGGTATTGTAGGCGCTGTAGCAGGGCTGCTGCTGGCTCCCGCTTCCGGGGAAGAAACAAGGACCAAGTTGGCCGAGAAAAGCAGGGAATACAAAGACATAGCTAAAGAAAAAGCCCGGGAAAAGTCACAGGAAACCATCTCTTACACCAGGGATAAAATTGGCAAATTAAAAGACAACTTTTCCGGCAACAAGGAGGTCCAGGAAGCACTAAACAAAGTAGATCAAAGCCTGTCCGGTGAAAGCGAGTAAAGAATATGGAAGACAGTATATTACTTTATGTTTTATTATTCCCTACCTTCCTGAATACGCTTTTGCTGATAGCGCTGGTGGTTATACTCTACCGGACTTCCACAATCATAGCAAACCTTTCCGTCAAGATCGAAACTTTTTTGGAACGGGGAAAAGAAGAGATATTTTCTACCACCGAAGCTATCCGCAACGCTGCACAACACGGTGGAAGGTTCCTGGAAAAAGCGGCAGATTTAGCGGACAAGGCCGTATCAGCTTATTCATTAAAGCAGCCTTTAACTACAAACCCCAGGCTTTCACGCCTGGCCAAGGGAATAGGTGTTGGTTTCAATATTTATAAAATTGTTTCCAACTTCTTAAAGCAAAGAAATAAAAGCTAACCGGGCAAAGGCCCACCACACCGGGGGAGGTTCCCCCGGTGTTTATTTTTTAAAGCGGATAAAAATCTTTGGTAACTACATCAATTAGAAGTTAAAGGTAAGATAAGGAAAGAAAAAGTTTACAGCTCCAGCTTGCTGTTTTCTTCTTCTTGTTTTTGTTCTTTATCTTTATAATCTTTTTCTAAACCTTCCAGCTTCTTCTCCAGCCTTTTAAAGTAAATAATAGCCGAAACAAGCAGTGTTATTACAGAAATTACCAGTATAATATTTATCACTACAAATGCCAGCTGCAACATATCCAACCCCGCTAATCCTGATAACATAGGCTGTACCACCTCCTTTAATACTTGCTTTTCTTGTTAATAGAACTTAAAATGTGCGCCACTTGAGTAGTTACAATTTATTCTAACCCGCAACACTTTAAATCTCTTACATTAATGTTTCAATTTTTTTAGAAAACTTCCTTCCTCAAACTAACCTCAAACTAACCTCAAACTAACCTCAAAAATAATAATCCTCAACTAAATAATAACTGAAGCAAAAAATAGCTGAAGCAAAAATGGCATGACCGGTTAATTTCCAAAATAATTATTAATAGTTATAATACTATTATGCTCTATCAAAATTTGTGAATTAAATATACAATTTAGAAGGATTCCCTGCCGGTAAAAAAGAATAACTTAATGTGCGGATCAAAACAGGGGAAAATTTTGTAGCCAGCCTGACCGGCAAGCTCACCGCTTTACAGGTATTTTAATTAAAATTTTTTTATAAAATTTTTATGTAATTTTATAAAATTTAAAAAGTGTGACTTTAGTGTGACAGGTTTATGTTATAGTGAAAACAGGAAGTAATCTGGTAATAAAATATTTTTTTAAACCTGTTTCTTTTAAATAATTTTATAAATGCCTTGCTTTTGCTAATAAAGGAGGTGGTTGTTACAGGATTGTGCAAGTTATCACGCTGCCCTTTTTAAAAATCAGTCTGAATTGGGAGCGGTAACAGGTAATTATTCTTCAATCTTGTAGAAAGGAGGTTTCAATTGAGCAAAGAGACATTGGTTGGTAAAAAAAGTATTAAAATAACTGCAGCACTAGTTTTTGTAGCCATGCTGGTACTTGTTGTTTTTGGGGTCTCGGGCGCCGAAGAAGAAGAGCCGGCCAAACTCGATGATGGGGGAGGTTTTGTGATCTTCGGTCTGGACCAGCTTGACGAGGGCCTGCGCAAAATAAAAGAGGGAGTAGACGAAGATGCAGTTCCCGCACTGGAGCAGTTAATCTATGGCCTCGACAAAGAGTTGGTTGCGGGGCTGGAAGAAATGCCCACCGCAGTTGAGGAAGAAATGGTCCCCGGCATAGAAGAGATAATAGAAACTTTTGAAAAAGAAGGGCCGGAAGATGACCCGGGAGTACTGCAGGGACTGGAAATGATTATAGAAGGAACCGGCGAATCCGCGGAAGGTCTCGGTGAACTAAAAGAAGGGCTGCAGGTACACCGCGAGCTTGTAGCACTACTGGCCGACAGGGCGGAAAGGGCCCAGTTTTCCGCGGAACCCAACCGCCAGGAAAACGAATTTTTTGATCTTAAAACAGCCGATTACGTTATCAGCGACGACGTTGGCCCCGCCGATATAGGCGATGACGACTGGGTAGGAGCTAACTGCCTGTTTTTTATGGTTTTTATGGATGTTCAAAACGCACAAGAACCAGATATTTCTTTTAGCGTAATCCCCCCGGATGATCCCGCCCAAATGGACGATTTTGAAGCCTACGAGGTAGAAGTGGAGAGGCGGACCAGCTGGTATAACGATTTTCTATACAAGCATGAAAACATAATCGACGAGCATTTTATGTCAATTATAGGCGATGTTGCAGGGGAAAAGCAGCCCAATCCCGAAGACGTAGCTATCGCGGCTGGCACCCTGTTTAACATCGCCGAGCAGTACGTGCTGGAATACAACCTCAACGCCATGATTGACGGGGGAGAATTTGTTTTCGACCCGGAAGTGGTCATGCCGAAAGTAGAAGACGGTGAACTGGTGGAAAGAGGCTATGTCGATTTCCGTCCCCCCTCCCCCCTGGTTGAAACTTACGCCCGTTTCCCGGCAAGTTATCCCATTATGATTGACGGCTTAAGCGAAGGGATAGCCGGAATAGAGCAAGACCTGAGGCCCGGAGTAAAAGATATGCACGAAGGTTTTGAAGAAGAATTATTGCCGGGATTAAAAGAGATGCACGAAGGCATAACCAGGGAAGACGAAGAAAACCCGGGTCTTCTAATGGGATTGAACATGATGCACGAGGGCTTAACCGGGGTTGACGAGGAAGTAGCCGATAAACTGGAAGGAAAAGACTACGAGGAAATAGTGGCCTCCGTCCCTGAAAGAGAGCCCGACCCGGACGTAGATCCCGGCGTAGTGCAGGCCCTTGCCGAACTACGCTATGGACTTGACAACCTCGAGTTCGACCCGGAAACCGACGGCGAAGATGAAATGGGAGCCAGCCAGGGCCTGGCTAAAGCCCTGGACGGTATATCTTCCTTAAGCTGGTTAATGGTAGGAATCATCTTAGGGGTTGCAATAATAGGGCTACTGGTAGGGTTCTTTATCGGAAGAGCTATAGCCCAGAGGTCGCAATTCAGCGCATAACGCATAAAAAAAC
The DNA here is from genome assembly GCA_003554525.1 of Syntrophomonadaceae bacterium. Taxonomy (GTDB): domain Bacteria; phylum Bacillota; class Dethiobacteria; order DTU022; family PWGO01; genus PWGO01. The sequence continues at coordinate 5,150 of PWGO01000115.1, forward strand.
ACCATCTATAGTGTCATTAATCCATGTAAAGCTAAAAGGGGCCTGAAAAAGCAGGCCCCTTTTTTACATTATAACTATTTCAAGAAGAGGCAAGATCCCAAGTAAAAGAGGAGAAAAGAAAAAAGACCTTAACCTCTGGCTTCTCAAGCGCCCTCCCCTATTTGTACCGTCTCTGCAAAAACCTCTACCAGCTGAGGATCAAACTGCGTGCCTGCACACTTTTTAAGCTCCTGCAAGGCTGCAGAGGACGAAAGGGGGTCCCGGTATGGCCTTCCCCGGGTCATGACGTCATAAGCATCGGCAATAGCTATTATACGGGAAAGGAGCGGTATTTCTTCGCCCCTCAGGCCCGAGGGGTACCCGGAACCGTCCCACCTCTCGTGGTGCCCCAGGATCTCCTGGGCTACATGGGCAAATTCTCCCGTTGAACATGCTATACGGTAACCAACTTCCGGATGTTTTTTCACTATATTCCACTCTTCCCGGTTTAACTTGCCCAGCTTGGTCAATATCCTGCTGGGAATATTTATTTTCCCGATGTCGTGCAGCGAAGAAAGAAGCTGTAGCCGTTTGAGTTCCGACTGGGAAAGCCTTATTTTTCTTCCTATTTCCAGGCAGTAATGCTTCAGGCGGAAAGCATGTTCTTCGTTTTCGTAACTCTTTTCTTCCAGGGTTTTAAGCAAGGTATCCAGCACCTGGTTACGAACGTTACGGCTTTCTTTCATCTTGTGTTTAAACATTTCATCTTCGGCTTCTTTAAAAACCTGGCGCATATCTTTGTTTACATCATCCTTGGTAGCGCTTCCCAGGGCCAGGGATAAAAACTCTCCTCCCTGGCTTACTTCCCTGCATTTATTGAATATCCTTTCTTTAATAAGGCAGGTATCTTCAAGGGTGGTTTGCGGCAAAAGGATAACAAACTCATCGCCGCCCCAGCGCGCCACTATATCTTCCCGGCGGCTGGCAATATTTAACACTTTAGCGGCGCGCATTAAAACTTCGTCACCGGCACTATAACCGTAGGCATCGTTAATAAGTTTTAAACCGTTTACATCGCCAAGTATAAGGCTTAAAGGAAACTGGCGCGGGGTATCCAGCCTTGATTTTTCTTCTTCAAAATAAACCCGGTTGTAAAGCCCGGTAAGGCTGTCATGAAAACTGATATAACGTAGTTTTTCTTCAGCTTTCCTGCGACCGGTCACATCTTCCAAGACTTTCAATACCGCCTTACTGCCATCCCCTTTAACCAAAGAAGTGGCGGTACCTTCCATATACTTCCCGGCTACACTTAAATTAAATTCCACCGGTTCCTCTTCCCCTTTATCATAAAGCTTCCCCATAACGCAGTCCTTACAGGGGATATCCCGGTTCATAATATACTGGTAGCACCTTTCCCCCGCCAGGTTGCCCAGGCCCTCCCGGGCCGACTTGTTAACGAATTCAAACCTGTAATCAGAATTAACTATTAATACGTACTGCTTCATAGAATCGTAAACCCTGAACATGTAGTCGCGCTCTTCCTTAAGCTTGGCTTCCTGCTCCCCAGTTATATCCTCGATCATCATTGCAAAATAATCACCTTCTACCCGGGACACAATCAACCTCCAGCAACTTCCATCGGAGCACTCAGGGTAACCGACAGCGGAACTTTCCAGGTTTTTTTTCGCACGCGCGAAAAATTCTTTCCAATTAAAAGATAAAATTTCTGAAGCCTCTCCCACCTCAGAAATTTTCTTTCCCCTTATATTTTTTCTGCTCAAGCCCGTTACGGCTTCAAAGGCGTGGTTGACCTCTAAAAAAGTATAATCTACCGGTGTTTCCCCGGGGGCCTTTAACGCCTGCAAATACGCCAGCGCAAAAGGTAAATTGTTAACCAATAAACCGTAATGGTACCTGCTTAATACCACAACTACACCTCTTTTTTTACAGCCGGTAATTAAAGATGGTACGTAAGTTTAGCCTGGCCATGTAAAGCTGGAACGTTTTGCAGCCACTGATATTCCGGTTTAATTGCTAATCTGGCTACCGGGGACAACTGCTGAAATCTTCACTAATTTTAAAATTTCTATAAATATTAAAAAATTCCTTCTGCTACAGCCCAAAAAATTAAATTTTATTGCTCTTCTTCCAGTAAAGAAATAAACATATCCACCAGGTCCGGGTCGAACTGGGTCCCGGCGCACCTTTTCAGTTCCGCTACTGCATCTTCCCGGCTCATGGCTTTTCTATAAGGGCGGTCGCTGGTCATGGCGTCATAAGCATCAACAATAGCCATTATACGGCATTCTATGGGAATATCCCTTCCTTTAATGCCCAGGGGATAACCTTTGCCATCCCATCTTTCATGGTGTTTTAAAATAAGATCAGCTACTACGGACAACTCCGAAGAAGACAGGGCTATCCGGTATCCTTTTTCCGGGTGCTGCTTCATAATTTTCCATTCCTCGTCGTTTAAAGGTCCTTCCTTAAACAGGATATGGTCGGGAACACCTACTTTCCCCAGGTCGTGAACCTGGGATAAAAGCGCCAGGTTGGAAATCTGCCTGGAAAATAGCCCGGCCTTCTCCCCTATTTTCTGACAGTAGCGGGTAAGCCTCTGGGCATGTCCACCAGTTATGAAATCGCGTTCATCCAGGGTAGCCAGCAGGGTGTCTACTATGCGTTTGCGGGAACCCGAACTGCGGTACAGCTTGTCCTGGTACATCAAATCATCTGCCTGTTTAAAAAGTTCGACCAGGCTTGAACCGCGGGTATCCGCGGTAGCGACACCCAATGAAAGGCTTAAAAGCAGTTCAGGGTTCTTCCGGTTGTAGTAATCCGTATTTATACGTATCCTCTCCATTACTTCTTCGGCACTGGATATATCGCAGCGGCAGAGGATGATTGCAAATTCGTCCCCCCCCACCCGGGCTAAAAAATCTCCTTCCCGCAGCGAGATTTTTAAAACTTCCGCTGCAGCTTTTAACATTTTGTCTCCCGTATAGTGCCCCATGGTATCGTTAATTAGTTTTAAACCGTCCAGGTCTGCAGATATTATGGTTACCGGGTATTCCCTGCTGCTTTCCAGGCGCTTTAACTCTTCTTCAAAATACGCCCGGTTATATTGGCCTGTTAACTGGTCGTGGAAGCTCAAATATTTTAACTGGTTTTCATACTGGATACGCTCGGTTATATCCCGGGCCAGCCCCCTGAAGCCGGTAATAATACCTTTTTTATCCCTGATAGGGGTGATAGATATTTCGCAGTAACCCATACTCCCATCGCCCCGTACCACACCCAGGACAAAACCACGGTTGGGTTCCCCGGAGCGGTAAACCTGGTTAAATGTGCGGTAAACTTTTTCCGGGTCGCTGTAAATTTCGCGGTAGCTCAAACCGGTAGGGTCGTACCCCAGTATCCGGCAGGCCGCTTCATTGCAGTAAACCATGTTGCCGGCCAGGTCGGATTCGTAATAAGCTTCTTCTATTCCGGCCAGTATTTCCCTGTATTTCTCCTTGGATTCGCGAAGCTCTTCTTTAGCTCTCTCGGGTTCTGTAATATCCCGGATAATAGCCAGGGCCCTTTCTTCATTGCTCAATACCAGCCTGACTTCATAATAGCTGCTCTCCTTGCCTTCTGCTTCCCGGTGATATTCAAAATGCTGTATCTTTCCTTCACTAAAAAGCTCCGGCAGGCGAATGGAAATGCTCTCGGCCAGTTCCCGCGGTAATACCTCCCGGGCGTGCCTGTTTAAATACTCTTCAGTTAACTCCATTAACGAATTAAAACTGGAAACACTGTAATCTATTATAAAACCTTCTTTATTAAATGCAAGTATGAGGTCAGGGAGGGCTTCAAGTAAGGCCCTATTGCGGGATTCACTTTCCCGGTACGATTCCAGTAGCCTGTCGCGCTCCGTCAACATCAAAGAAGTATTCAGGTTGCGTTGCCCCAGCAGCGAGATTACCCGGGCCAGCCTGGTGTAATAACTCATCAAGTTATTAACTGTCTCCCGTCTCCGGCAGGGCACCCGGTCCAGGGCATTTAAATATTCTTCTTCGTCAAAACCGTTTTTCCGGGCCTGGGCCCGGAAAAACTCGTAATCCACCTCTTCATCATCAAAGAAAAACTGCCCGGTTAAAATATTTCCTATATGCTTTCCTTCTAC
>PWGO01000034.1 GCA_003554525.1 Syntrophomonadaceae bacterium
CCCGCAGGCGCAGCATGCCTCTTAACTTACTTTTACTTGGCTTGAGTAGTTACAAAAAATTTATCATGGGGCTGGTTTATCATGCTCATAGCGCTACCTGCTTTCATCTTGCTTTATTTTCGTTGGGTAATTTAATTATAGCACCAGCCGGGTAGTGGTGACAAGAAAAGGCCTGCCCACCTTTTCTACTTCAAAGCTTTGGTTACGTGGCAAGTTTTATTTATTGTATCTTTTATCTATTGCCGGGACAGCGGACCTGTCCCTTTGTCTCTCTATGCTTCTATTAGCTCTGGGTATGTTTCCAGTTCTTCCAGGTAGTATTCAACTACGTTCAGGTAGACCATAATATCTTCAATTGTGGTGTACAGTTTATTCGGGTTGCCTAAGGCAGGTTTATTGATAAAAATTCGGTATCGGTCAATAGCAAGGTAAAAACAATTATCTACAAAGCTTATGTAACACCTTTTTTCTTTTAGTAAGTCCATGAGTTTCCTCATGAAAGGGGATGAAAGAAAAATTTTGGCTGAATCAGGGTCAGATGATACAACACGGCAGTTATCCATATATACAAGTTCACCGGTTTCTACATTTTTTAATTCCTCCATTTTATCTTTCCGGTTTATATTGGTTATTATTGTTTTTACAAGATTTTTATTATAATTATATGCTATATATAGCTCTCCGGGTATGCCGGGGTTGCTTTTTATTTTTAACAGGATACCTTCAAAAGTTATTTTTTTGGAACTGTAGGTTATTAGGAGGCAAGCTTCAAAGGGGAGCCCTTTTTTACTGGTTCCGTTTATATGCATGTGGGTTTGGTATGTATTGGTTTCCGGAATAAGAGGGTTGGCGGTATATTCTTCAAATGTTATGCCTCCCTCATAGGTAATTTGTGTGGAGCTTTCTGTTTCCAGGGCTATAAGTTCCAGCAATTTATTTATTGTGGTCGCCTGGTAATTCGCCCGTATATTGTGCCACTTTAGAAAAGAAGAATAAAATAATGCGGCGGCAATAATAAGAAGAAGAAGCCACCAGGTACTGGGAAAAAAGTGCCATGCTGCAATTATTAGAATAATTGCTAAACAGGATAAAATCACTTGAGGCAAATGCTTTTGTGCTTTTTTTAGATTATCCTTTCTTAAATTTTCCAGAGGTTCTTTGATTTTCTCTACCTTGCTCTTTAATTTCGGATCTATTTCTTGTTTTTGGAAGTCATTAAGGTGGTTGGTTTTCCTATTGCTTATCCAAACAATGAGAGCTGCTCCCGCCAGGGATAGTAAAATTAGCCAAGTGTTATCCATAAATTACAACCTTCTTTCTTATAATATTAATAAAGGAAAAATTAACTTTGCTTAATTTTATAAATTCACCATAAAAATTTATATTCCTCTTTGGTGTATGTAAGTATTTTGGTCAGGTGTCCGGCGGGTTTCCTTCGTAATTCTACTTCTGTGTCTCAGTACTCGGCGGCCAACCTTTATATTGGGGATGGATGATCCGCCTCTACAGTTTTGCTTCGCCAAGCATTGTTAAATCTCCCTCGTTTAATAAAAGTTACCTGATTATCTATCCAGCACTACAGCGAAAAATCCGAGAAGCGGAGCCACGTAGGGACGGTTCGAGTGTCCCCGCAGGCACAGCATGCCTCTTAACTTACCTTTACTTGGCCTGAGTAGTTACAATTTTAATACATTAGCACCAGTTTTGGTTATCCAGGGAAGCACTTATTTAAATATATGGGGTAAGCTTTATGCGCTATGTCCGAAAGTATAAGTGAAGTAGCTTTATTTTTAGTTGCTTGGAGTATACTACGGGTGCCAGATTCCCATAATAAAAATACAGTATTTGCTCAGGCCCCGTTGCTGTGTCATGGGAGAAGTTCTGTTGCTTTTCTTTCCAAAGCCCTGCTTCGCCCGGGCATGCTTGAACTGTTTTCGCAGGCACAGCAAGTTTGTTTCACTTCTAACCTTGAGCGGCCTGTGCAGTTAGATACAAAATAACTTTACCCAGGTTGCCTGAATGAAGAGTATTTGTTACCTGGTTGGCCCGTGTGCAGGCGGGATTAAAGAACATGTAAGCCGGCTTATAAACTATTTTTCCCGCAGTTACCGCATTATCCTGGTAGCTTCCCGCGGCAGTGATCTGCTGCATTACAGCCTTCCGGGAAATATTACTACCTATGCCCTTGATTTTAATGAGTTTTCTACCCGGATCGGCAGAGGATACAGTTTTATTCGATTTGCCATGATACTAACCAGGGAGCGCCCGGGACTGGTGCATGTACACGGTTACCGGGCTTCCTGCTGGGGGCGGGCTGTGGCGCGGCTGGCCGGGGTACCGGTTATAGCTACAGTGCACGGTTTTCCGCAGTATCCATCTCATTCCTTCCCCTGGAGTAGCATGGCCCGCCGGGCAGAAATGATACAGCAGCACTGGACTTGCCGCTATGTATGTGTTTCCCGGGCGCTGGCCGATTTTATGGGGGAAAAGATGGGGGTAAGCAAAAACAGGCTGAAGGTGGTGTACAACGGTATAGACCCTTCTCCTTTTCAAGCAAACATGGAACCTGTCCGCCGCGCCAGAAAAAGGCTTTACCTTTCGGGAGTAGTTCCGGGTGGATATGAAAATGTAAGCGGGGCAAAATTAAAGGAAAAAGAAAGAGTTGAAAGGGGGGAAAGGGAGGTAAAGGAAGCTGAAAGTTTTGTTCTGGCAGGAACCATAGCCCGCCTGGCCCCGCAGAAGGGAATAGAGGTTTTACTGAGGGCTGTGGCCCGGCTGGCTCCCGTCCACCCCGAACTCAGGGTGGTGATTGTAGGTGAAGGGCCCCAGCGGGGCTTGCTGGAAAGAAGAGCGGCGAAATTGGGGCTAAGCGGGAGGGTGAATTTTGCCGGATACCAGCCCGACCTGGCCGGAGTTTTAAAGTCACTGGATTTATTTGTTCTTCCTTCTATCAGCGAAGGGCTTTCTATTACGGCGCTGGAAGCCCTGTCAGCTTCGCTTCCGGTAGTGGCTTCCCGCACGGGAGGCATTCCGGAAGTGGTGCGGGAAGGGGAATCGGGGATACTTTTTACTCCGGGGGATGACCTGGACCTGGCAAAAAAGATTAAGTACCTGCTTTACAGGCCGGATGTGGGCCGTGCGCTGGGCCGGGAAGGCCGCAAACGGGTTTACCGTTATTTTTCCCTGGAGAGGATGTTAAGTAAGACCGGCGCTATATATCAAGAGTTATTGTAGTTAGCTTTAAATTAAAGAAAACAAAGTTGAAAATAAAGGGGAAAACCAGAGGGGTGTTGGCATATTAGTAAAAGCAGTGTTTTAAAATCCGCGGCACTTTTTATGGCTTTTTCCTGTATTTTACTTATAATGTTTTGGGGAACGCCGGAGCAAACAGGACCGGTTTCTTTTATAGAAGCAAAGGCGGCGGCTAAGGAAGCAGGGGAAAGTGCAGATACAACGGGAAAAACCGGGGAAAAGGACAGGGCTACCGCTGACATTGATAAGCTTTCTTCTTCCCGCAAGAGAATTTTGCTCTTGTTTATGGATCGGCTTTCACCGCGGGAACTTTACCAGGGGGCCGGTCCCCGCCTGAGGGAGATTATAAAAAATGGCAGTAGAGGACTAATGAATTCCCAAACGGCCGGTAGAGGTAGTTCTTGCGGGTATTTAACCCTGGGGGCGGGTGCGCGTTCTCTGGCCGGGGAAAAAGGCAATAAAGCCTTTCACTACCTTGAAAAGTACCGGGACTCGCCGGCGGGGGAACTTTACCGGCTTAACCAGGGTGAATCCCCTCCGGGAGAAGTAATCCACCCGTTTTACTTTTACCTGCAGGAAAAAAACCGGGGTCTTAATTATACGGTACAGCCCGGGGCGCTGGGAGAAGCCCTGCGCAATGAAAACAAGAAAACTGCGGTGCTGGGAAACGCTGATACGTGTTCGTTCAACCGGGCGGCGGTACTTCCGGTTATGGACGGCAGGGGTTCTGTAGATAATGGTAGCCCCGGCAGTGCTCTGTTAAAACAGGACTTATACTTTCCTTACGGCAAGAGGACAGACGGCATGAAAATGGCGGGAGCGGTTAACGAAGCAAAAAAGGAAGCTTCACTGGTTGCGGTGGAATGGGGGGATACTACCCGCCTGGATGAGTATCGTTCTTTTATGACCCCGGAAGGGGTAGAAGAAGCTTCCGGAAAAATCTTTGCGGAAATAGAAATATTCCTGGAAAACCTGAAATTACAGCCGGCTGAACAAACCCTGTTTATCCTGGCGGTTCCTTCCCCGCCCGAACGTTTTCGTGGGACCGGGAAAACGCTAACCCCACTGGTGCTGGCCGGGGGAGAATACGCCAACGGTATTTTAAGCAGTGCAACTACCCGCAGGGAAGGGCTGGCTACCAACCTGGATGTGGCTCCTACTGCACTGGAATTCCTGGAAGTGGATCGCCCGGGGGGCATGAGTGGTTCGGAAATGCTTAACATACCGCAAGAAAAAGAAGGGGGAGAAAAGATTAAAGCTCCTGTTTATTCCATGTTCCGCCGGGCTGCTGCTGTGCATGAGCTAAGGCCTGCTTTTTTACGTCCCTTTGTCCTGGGGCAGATAATAATACTGCTGGGAGGCATATCAGTGGTAGTGTTGCCATTTTTTAAGCGCCTGCGCCGGGTGTGGGTGGTGCTGCTGGAAGCTTCTCTTCTGTTTCCCCTTTCTTTTTTACTCCTGGCTGTGTTTCCTTCCCCGGTTTATCTATCTCCATTTTGGTCCTGGCTGGTGCTGCTTTTTTTAGTAGCGGCATTTTTGCTGATGCTTAACTGTTTAAAAAGACATGCTGCGGGTAGGGTGCTTTTCTGGTCCGCCCTGGGGTTGCTGGTTACGGCTTTTATCGGGGGCGATCTGGTTACGGGGGCCGGGCTGCAAAAATATTCTCTAATGGGGTACGACCTGGTGGCCGGCTCCCGGTATTACGGGCTGGGGAACGAGTACATGGGGGTTCTTTTGGGGGCCTCCGTGCTGGGAGGTTCTTCCCTGTGGGGGTTTGCACTGTTAAAATTGAAGGGGGAAGGGGGAGGTTTTTCCGGGGGGGTGAGACCCGGGAAAAGGTGGCTGCTGGCAGTTATTTTCTTTCTCCTGGCGATCTATTTTCTGGCAGTGGTGCTACTGGCAGCGGCCCCGTTTTTTGGTGCTAACGTAGGCGGCGCGGTTGCTATTTGCGTGGCAGCAGGGGTTATGGCGTTGCACATGGTGAACGGAACCGGTTTTTTAAAATCCGGTAAGGCCAGAAAGTGGGCTCCTTACCTTGCCGTGGTGAGTTTTCTGGTCGCCCTGCTGGTTTTTTGGTATTATATCCTTAATTATGGCCCCGGGGAAGAATGGCACCTGCAGGCTTTTTGGGAACGGCTGGTGCGGGGAGAAACGGAAGAAGTGCAGCAATCCGTTTTTCGCAAACTGAGTATGAACCTGCGGCTTATCCGGTATTCTATCTGGTCGCGCGTGTTGCTTGTACTTTTGGGAACTGCAGTGATACTGTTTTTTTACCCGGTAGGGGTAATAAAAAGATTTAAAAAGGAAGGGGGATTCCTGTTTTACGGTGCTACTGCGGTGATAGCCGGGGGGATTACCGCGCTGCTGATAAACGATTCTGGAGTGGTAGCTGCGGCGACGGCTTTAATGTATGGCATTGCTCCCATGTTGATATTTTTCCTGGAAGATGAGATGCAGGGGCTTAATAAAAAAGCACAGTAATTACTCACGGGGTGAAAGCTTAGAGAATAAAAAGCACCCCCTTTGATTCCTTCCTCCCCCACCCTTTAATACCTCCCCCACCAGGAAAAAGAAGGGAGGGAAAATAGCCTTCGACATGGATATAAGTGGAAGAAAGAGTTTTTTTCTGATTTTTTGCAGGTAAAAATGACTACGGGAAGGATTATTATTGTTTTTTATGGAAATAATTCTTTTAAGCTATTACCGATTAAGCTATTACCGATTAAGCTATTACCGAACTTTTTTGGGTACCGGCTTTATTGTTTGTAAGGATTGTGTTTGCAGGGATCGCGCTTGTAAGGATTGTTGTAAGGATTGAAATAAAGTTGTTTAGGAGGGAGAACAGTTGGGACAGTCGACGGTTAAAAACCTTCCCAATGGGATACGGTTTTGTTATTTACCAGCGGACAAGTTTAAAACTATCACCATAAACGTTTTTATTCACCAGGATTTAAGAGAGGAATTGGCTTCACAGACCGCTCTTCTTCCTTCTCTTCTGGAAAGGGGTACCTGGAAATACCCGGACAGTTTAAGCCTGCGCCGGGAAATGGAAAACCTGTACGGGGCTGAACTCTCTACCGATGTGGGCAAAAAAGGGGAAAGGCACCTTATGGTTATCTCCCTGGAACTGGTACGCCCCGACCTGCTGCCGGAAGGAGATATTCTTCGGGGTGGTTTAAACCTGCTGCGTAGTGTCTTGTGCGAACCGCTGGTAGAAAACGGTGGTTTCCCCGCTTCTTATGTAGAGCAGGAAAAAGAGCAGCTATCCAAGGAGATACGGGGCCTTATTAATGAAAAGACCACTTATTCTATAGAGCGCTGCGTACAGGAAATGTGCCGGGGAGAAAGGTTCGAGGTTTACAAATACGGTGACCTGGAAAATTTAAAGAAAACGGATCCAGCAGGGTTGTACACCTACTACCGGGAGGTAATAAGCAGCAATCCTATTGACGTATACATGGTAGGCCCTGAGAGTGTGCCCGGGGCCGGGGCCATGCTGGAAGAAGTGCTGGACTTCCCCCGGGAAGAAAAGCCCCGGGAGATAGAGGAAACCAGGGTCTATGTCCGTAAAGACCGGGAAGTGCTGTTCAAGGAAGAGGTGCTACCCGTGAACCAGGCCAAGCTGGTGCTGGGGTACCGTACCAATGTGGATTACAGCCCCCCCCTATACTATCCGCTGCTCTTTTTTAACGGGGTGCTGGGAGGGTTCCCTCACTCCAAGCTTTTCCAAAACGTGCGGGAAAAGGCCAGCCTTGCCTATTTTGTGTTTTCCCGGCTGGAAAAGCATAAAGGTATAATGATAGTAACCGCGGGCATTGATTACCAACAGTATAAAAGGACACTGGATCTTATGCAGAAGCAGGTTAAAGCCGTGGCCGATGGAGAAATTACCGGGACGGAGATGGAAAATACACGGCGCGGCCTTTTGAATCAGCTTAGTGTGCAAAAGGATAGCCCTTCCCAGCTGATCAGCTTCTACCTGGATTCCCACATGGGAGGCAGGGATCATACGTTTGAAGAAGTAATGCAGAAGCTGCAGCAGGTTACCCGGGAAGAAGTGGTAGAAGTTGCCCGGAGGGTGGAACTGGACACGGTGTACCTGCTCAGGGGCGAGAAAGGAGAGTAAAACTATGGGAGAGTTAAAAGAAAGGGTTAGCGAAACTGTAAAAGAAAAGGTATATGAATCCGAGGTATCTCCCGGCCTGAAAACTTACATTTTGCCCAGGCGCAATTTTAGCAAAAAATTTGCTGTTTTTTCCACCCGTTTTGGCTCTATAGACAGCAGCTTTGAAGTAGACGGCCATAGGCTTGATGTGCCTGACGGGGTGGCCCATTTCCTGGAGCATAAGCTGTTTGAAAGTGAAAACGACAATGCCTTTGACCGTTTTGCAGAGCTGGGAGCTTCCTCCAACGCATTTACTTCGTTTACCCAGACCAGCTACCTTTTTTCCTGCACGGAAAATTTTGAAGACAGCCTGGAGCTGCTGCTTAATTTTGTCCAGGAGCCTTACTTTAGCGAAGAGACGGTAGAAAAAGAAAAAGGCATAATAGAACAGGAAATACGCATGTACGAAGACCATCCCCAGTGGCGGATATTTTTTAGCATGCTGGAATCGCTTTACCAGTATCACCCCGTCAGGAAGGATATTGCCGGGACGGTGGATAGCATTCACCGTATAACGCCGGAGATACTTTACCAGTGTTACCGCACCTTTTATCATCCATGCAATATGGCTCTTTTTGTAGTGGGAGACGTTTCTGCGGAAGAAGTACTAACACAGGTGAAAAACAACCTGGGATCCAGGGAGTTTCCGGAATGGAAGGGTATTAAAAGAATTTATCCCCAGGAGCCGCCGCAGGTAAACCGCCGGAGGGTGGAACATAGTATGGTGGTTTCCGAACCCATACTGGGAATAGGTTTTAAAGATGTGCTGCCCGGTTTCCTGGAGGGCGAGGCCTTGCTGCGCCGGGAAATTGTTACGGAACTGCTGCTGGAAATTATTTTTGGAAACAGCGAACCTTTGTTTAACCACCTGTATGAAGAAGGGCTTATAGACGAGGGTTTTGATGCCGGCTACACTGTGGAAACTAACCACGCGTACACTTTCCTGGGGGGGGAGACCAGGGATGCGGAGCTGTTGTACCAAAAGATCATGGAAGGTATCCGCGGGTTGAAAGAGAAAGGCATAACTTTTGAGCAGCTGGAGAGGCACCGGCGTAAAATTCTGGGGGAATTTATGCGCCGCTTTAATTCCTTGGAGTTTGTAGCTAACAATTTCCTTTCTTATCGCTTTAAAAACGCAGACTTTTTTGCTTTTCCTCGTCTGTTGCAGGAAATAACCCTTCAGGAGATTAATGAACGGCTGGAAGAACACCTGGATCCCGACCTTCACGCCGTGTCGGTTATTCTTCCCGGCCGGGAGTAAAAAATAAATTGGCCGTAAGGCAGGTGAAGCTCAAGTGAAGATGATGGGCCTGGAAGAAGGGCTGCGGATGAGCCGCAGGGAAATAAGGGAAAACTATAAAGATTACGTTAACCCGGGACAGGCAAGTATGTTGTCCATGCTGGATTTTGACAAGAATTTTGTCCGGGCGGAAGGAAGCCGCGTGTGGGATGAGGACGGCAAGGAATACCTGGACTGCCTGGCAGGGTTTGGCGCTCTCGACCTGGGACACAACCATCCTGCTATCCTGGAAGCAGTGGATCAGGTGAAAGGCCTGCCGGTCCTGCTGCAGGCTTCGTTAAGCAGGCTGGCGGGAGTGTTGGGATACAACCTGTCCCAGGTGACTCCGGGTAAATTGAAAAACTGCTTTTTTGCCAATAGCGGGGCGGAAGCTGTTGAAGGGGCCTTGAAACTGGCCCGCGCTGCAACCGGTCGTCGGCGCCTGGTTTACTGCGAGGGCGGTTTCCATGGAAAAACTTTTGGAGCGCTGTCGGTTTCCGGGCGGGAGAAATACCGGAAACCGTTTGAACCACTGCTCCCGGAAACCAGGCAGGTTCCTTTTGGTGATC
>PWGO01000087.1 GCA_003554525.1 Syntrophomonadaceae bacterium
GTATGTCTCCTTATGGCCGGTTTTGTTGGTTAACTAAACCATACCACAAGGGGCATACTTTTTCACTATTTTTTTATGTGGGGTCTTTTTTAAAAACCATCGCAAAGCGATTTCGTTCTTCTTTTGTCTTGAGAGAGGAAAAGAAGCAATAGTGGTTGTTATCATGTTATGCTTCGAGGAAATGCCAAAGAGAATATATTTTATGAAGGGGTAATTGTTAGCAATCTTAGTCTTAATTTGCGACAAAAGAACCGTCCCCGTGTCTCAAAGAACCGTCCCCGTGTCTCGGGTCCCCGTGTCTCGTAAAAAAATAAACTGGATGTCAATGATTATTGTTAAATGCAGGCAGGAAATTTTGTTGGGTATATAGAATACTTGAAAAAGTCTAAAATTTTAAATCAATAAGGGGTTGTAATGTATTTTATAAAATACTCAAGGCTCTTGATAAAGTAGCGGCTGTATTTTCAAAAATTGAATTAATTAAAGATTAAAGTGATTAAAGTGGGTGGACGAGAAAGCACCTGGGGCTGGTTAATAGTTTTCTTTTATTGGATTTTGTTTTATTAAAATTATTAAAATTAATTTGGAGGGAGGAAGAAAACAGTGAGAAATTTAAAGGCCAGAAAAAGTTTAAGCGCAGCTACGGCTCTGATATTTATGTCTACATTGATGTTTCCATTACACCCGGGGGATGGACCGGCGGAAGCCGGGGGAGAAGCTACACAGCCCGTGGGGAACCTGGAAGTAGGTGACCGGGTTGTAGACAGCTCCTGGGAGTGGGAATTCCGCACCGGTAACAACTACGAATACCAGCATGGAGATGAAACTGCTCCCGTTACCTGGATTGTTGTAGCCGACAACCATTATGATGTAGAGGACGGGCAAGATCATGTAACCCTGCTGGCTGAAGACCTTGTTTGCCTGCATGCTTTTGATGACAGCACTGATCGAGAAGGTGACTGGGGAAGCAATCACTGGGGTGAAAGCGGTACTACGGATGCTCAGTATGGGATTCGCCCCTTTTTAAACAGCCGGGGCAATAATGATAACCAGGAGTATGACAACAACGAATGGGAAAACGGTGAAGAAAATGAGGAAGTGGAATATGCAGGAGAGGGTTTCTACAGTGCTTTTGGCGAGGATTTTCGTGAAGCGGTGGTAACTACGGAAGTTCCCAACGATGACGAAGAAGAAGGAATGTACGTGACTGAAGACAAGGTTTTCCTGCCTTCTACAACAGAATATGGCGATGAAGACCATGATTATACCGAACCAATAGGGGAAGTATACCCGTATTTTGAAGATACGGGTAAAGAAGAACGAATAACAGACCTGGCCGGGGAGCCTACCTGGTACTGGACCCGTTCTCCCCATTTTTCACGTGCTGATACGGTGCGCGGGGTTAACTCCAGCGGCAGTTTCACCCAGGGGTATGCTTCTACTTCTTACCACGGGGTCAGGCCGGCGTTAAATGTTAAGGCCGACACTTTAGTTTCTGAATTTCCCAATGCGGAGGGCGAATACGAGATGTTCCGGGAGGTAGAGGCACCTGAAAGGGAAGTTTCCCGTGTTTACGGTATGAACCGTTATGAAACCGCAGTGGAAATAAGCAAAGCGGACTGGGACAGCTCGGAAGCAGTGGTTTTGGCCCGCGGGGATGATTTCCCTGATGCACTGGCCGGGGTGCCCCTGGCCTATGAGCTGGACGCGCCTATTTTACTAACCCGGACCGATGAATTTATGGAAGTCACTAAAGAAGAAATAGAGCGCCTGGGTGCCGGGGAAGTATACCTGCTTGGTGGAGAAGCGGCTATTTCCGCGGAGGTAGAAAATATTTTAGTTGAAGAAATGGGCCTGGAGGTAGAACGCCTGGGAGGAGATAACCGCTACCACACCGCTGCACTTATTGCTGACATGGTGGCCCCTGAAGGAACAGACGAGGTCGCTGTAGTTTACGGGGTAGATTTTGTTGATGCACTGATTGGTTCCCCGTACGCTGCGGTAGAAGGGAAGCCAGTGCTTTTAACCAGGGAGGAATCCATCCCGGAGCATACGGGTAAGGCCCTTGAGGATTTGGGGGTACAGCGGACTACAGTAGTGGGAGATACGGATAAAGTAAGTGATGAAGTGCTGAATGATCTGCCTGATTCGGAAAGGATATCTGTTCCGGACGGCCACTACAGCAGCGCGGTAGAAGCTGCCCGGCATTATGAGCCGACCGGTGAATCAATGTATATAGCAACAGGTATGGATTTTGCAGATGCCCTGGCCGGAGGTGTGCTGGCGGCAAGGGATAACGGGGGTATAATGCTGGTTGGGCATTTCCTCCCCTCGGAAGTAGAGAATTACCTGGTAGAGAAAGCAATTACGGAGGTTACTATTTTCGGTGGTGAGCAAGCGGTAATTCAAAGGATAGAAGACGAACTGAGCAGGTAACCGGCTCACCCCAGTGATATAACTTGAGCCCGGGAGTATTAACTGCCCGGGCACTGGGATAGGCGGGAAGAAAAAAGCCCGCGGCAAGGAAGTATAAAATAACAGAGGTAGTAACTTTACTCCCGGTAGTCTCCTGGTTTTGGACAGCAGAGAAAGGTGGGAGTGTATCTTGTTTCTTGTTTCTTGCCTTTGGTCTCTTGCTTATTGAAGGGGGTTCTTTTTATTCTCTAAGCTTTCACACCGTAAGTAGTTACGTTCCTTTTTTGGTTACTCCCCCAAACCCTTGGATACGGCATAGAGGGCGGCCTGGGTTCGGTCCCGGAGCTGTAGCTTCTCCAGGATTTGCCCTATGTGTTTTTTAACCGTGTGTTCGCTGATAACCAGTTTTTCCGCGATATCGCGGTTGCTCAGCCCCCGGGCCAGTGACTTGAGTACTTCCAGTTCCCGGGAGGTTAATTCCCCCAGTCCTTCTGCTTTATTTTTGTGGCGGTATTCCAGCGCATACTGTACTACTGCCGGGTCAAAATAATTTTTTCCCCGGGCCACCCTGCGTATGGCGGAAGTTAATTCTTCGGGGAGGGCTTCTTTGAGTATATACCCTTCTACTTTTTCTTCCATGGCCCTGCGAATTTCTTCTTCAGTGGCATAGGAAGTTAATATTAGGTACCGGGTATGGCTGTTTATGTCCCTGCCTTTTTTAACCAGTTCCAGGCCGTGTTCCTCCTGGAGCCTTAAGTCTACCAGGGCTACATCGGGCAGCTGGGAATGGATTAACTGGAGCGCTTCTTTTACCCGGCCTGCTGCTGCCGCCAGTTCCAGGTCGGGTTCCAGGCGGATTACTGCTTCCACTCCTTCTTTTACCAGCGGGTGGTCGTCTACAATGATAACTTTAATATTCTCCGGCATTTAATACCCTCCTTAAATCTAAATAAAATCTAAATAAAATCTACGTAAAATCTACCTGTATCTATAATTTGCCTGGATCTACATCATGGTGGGGGAGGAATTATGGGAACAGAACAGGTTACGGTAGTTCCTGCCCCGGGTTTACTGTTTATGGTAAGTTCGCCCTTCAGGGAAAGGGCCAGTTCCTGCATGTTTACCAGGCCCAAACGGTTCCCGTGGTAATATGTTTCCGGACTGCGGTGATTAAAACCTTTCCCGTTGTCACTAATGGTAAGTACACACATGAAAGGTTTTATTTCCAGGTTCACCTCTATTTTTTTACTTTTCCCGTGGCGGATGGCATTGCCGGTAGCTTCTTTAATAATACGGTAAAATGCGTTACTCAGCGAGTGGTTCAGGTATTCTTCTTTTCCGGAAAAGCTGCATTTGATATCCACCTGGTTAAGGCTGGCTACTCCCTCCAGGTAGTTTTTAATTTCATTAATAAAAGTATTGTCTCCGCGCTTTCGCGGGCTCAACCGGTAAATAAGCAAGCGGAGTTCCCTGACGGTGCTGGAGGCCAGGTTCCTCATGCTATACAAGCGTTCCCGGTGACGGGGTTCCAGGAGGTCTTCCGTTTCCCTGGAAATTGCGTCCAGACCGTATACCACACTAAATATGTTTTGAGAAATGGTATCGTGTATTTCACCGGCAATACGGTTTTGTTCTTCCAGCAGCATGAGTTTTCCCGCAAATAATTCAGACAGCTTTCTTTCCACGGCAATGGCACATAGCTCTCCCAGTATGGAAAGAGTCTGGATGGTATCTCCCGGGGAGTAGCTGTTTTCCACCTGTATAACCGCGAATATTCCAAGGCAGCTTGTGCCCGAAGTTACTGGCACACAGACCAGCTCTCCTTTTTTCTCTTCACCGCCCTCGCCTTGCAAGGGTCTGGTTATCGGCTGTGGGTTTGCACACATTAGCGACCAGGCGTGCAGAAGCTCTTTTTGCCATCTTTCTTCGGGGAAAGTATCTTTTTGACCTTTAACCGAGTATACAGGCTGGGGCTCCATACCGTTGACTTCCTGCATTTCCATCCAAAGGATTGATTTTTCGCACCCGGTCATGGAGCGTGCGTAAGCGGCAAACAGGTCTGTAACTTCCCCGGGGCTATTCCTGCTGGAAATAGTTTCTACAGCAGCATACAGGGAAGAAAGCTGTTTCAAGTTCTGCTCGTTTTGCTTGAAAATATGCAGCCTCTGTATGGCTTGCTCGGCGAAGTTAACAAACAGGTACAGGTTATCCAAGAAAGAAAGGGGGTTGATCCCCGGTTTAACCCATGCTACAAAAACATGACGGGGTAAACGGTTTCCGGAAACAAGTGGTACAGCTATCCAGTCTCTTTTTTCGCCGGCAATAAATTTACATCCACCCTGACTGGAAAATTCCATCCAGCGCTGTTGTATATTTAGCAGTGCCGGGGTAAAAGGTTTTTTCAGCTTCCCCGTATCGGGTGTTATAACCTGGAAAGAGTCTGGGCGGCTAACGTGTTGCCCGGTGTTTTCCCCGGTGATTACTGCGGTTTTTTTGAGGGGAAAAACTTCGGAGACTACCCTGGCCAGGGTCTTTAAAACTTCGCTGTTTTCCTGGTAGTGGACGATTTCTCCCTGGAAACGGGAGAGGCTTTGAAAAACATGGTAGTTGTCGGACAGGTCCTGGTAGGCTGACAGGAGCTCTTTTTGCCGGTATTCTTCCCGTAGAGACTGCTCAGACAGCAGAAGGTAAAGCCGGGCGAAACCCTGGATAACCAGCAGCATTAAAAACATGGTTAAGGCCGGATAGATAGCGCTTGATGCGGTTTCCCATAAAGCGGTTCCCCTTAAAAAATATGCCTGTATCATTACCGCGGGGAAAAATAACCCCAACATGACCCACACCTGGTAAAACGGAAGGTGAACTGCGGCAATAACCAGGGGATTCAGGGCGTACCACTGGATAGGGCCGGCAAAGCCACCCGTGAAAGTTAGAAAAAAAGAAATGGCTGCAAGTTCGGTTACTGCTAACCCGGCGACGGCCTTCCGGTTTTGCCAGTAGTGCCGGTAACAATAAACCAGCAGCAGGGATGCGGCAAATAAAACCAGCACGGCTCCAGCTTTAAAAAATAATGATAGATAAGCGTGGGAAAACATCAAAAAAAATACCGCAGTTGGAAGCAGGGAAGCAAACCGGAATATACATAAAGCCAGGTTAATTTTCTTGCCCGCCACGTATTCAAAATCAGCAAAATGTTCCCCTGCATTTTTAGCATTAATGCCGGGGTATTTATTATACCCGGTGTTTTTTCCCCAGAAAGCCAGTTTATAAAGGGTTTTGGTTTTCATGCTCGCATCTCCTGTGCTGCCGGGCTGTTTAAAAGCTTTTCCAGCCCTGTTTCTGCTTTAATTTTAGCAGAAATATTTACATAACACCACGTATTTACGTTTTTTTGTTAAAGCTGTTAAAGCTGTTAAAGCTGTTAAAGCTGTAAAGCTGTTAAAGTTGCTAACAAAAAAACGGCGCAAATAATTCTACCAAAGTAGTATATAAAACGTAGACTATTCGGTGATGTTATAATATTACCCGAGAGTTAACATAAAAATAAGCTCAGCCGCCGGAGAATAAGGCATGTAATAATTTATTTTTTTCGATACTGGCGGTTGCTGGCGGTTACTGATAGTTAAGAAGTCGACGGGTAAAAAGGAGAAAGGTGTTGGCTGCTTCAGGTATAATTTTGTAAAATAACCCGTAAAGAGGTGGGTTGTAGTTGAACCGGGCAAAGCAGGACCAGGAAGGAAAATTAAAAGGTATAATTCCCCGCGGCGGTATGGAAAAGCGACCGGGCCAAATTATCACGGTTTTTAGCAGCAAAGGGGGTGTGGGGAAAACCTTTGTATCTATTAACCTGGCGGTTTCTCTGGGACAAAAAACCGGAGGCAAAGTTGTCCTGGTTGATTTGGACCTGGATTTTGGCAGTGCAGCTCTTTCCTTAAATATTATTGCTCCCTGCACTATTTGGGACCTGGTAACAGAAATCCCCGGCCTGGATCTGGAGATTATGGAAAATTACCTTGTTAATCACCGCTCCGGGATCAAGCTGCTGGCGGTTAACCCCCAGCAGCAGGGGAGTGGAGCAATTAACCGGGAAGATATTAAAACGGTGTTGGAAATACTGCGCAGTGGTTTTGATTTTATTTTACTGGATATGCCCTCCCGCATATCTGAACCGCTTGAGCCTGCTTTTCAAGCTGCCAATTATTTATTCCTGGTAACCACTCCCGAGATTGCTGCTTTAAGAAATATCAAGTCTTGCCTCAACAAGGTAAACTGCCTCAAGAACCTTTCCGCTGTTACCTGTATAATTCTCAACAAGGCTGATTTTCGGAGTGAACTAAAGCCGGGAGATGTAGAAAAAAACCTCAACTGCAGGCTTTATGGGGTGTTGCCGCTGGAGCAGCGCCTTGCTTCTTCCTCTTTAAACCAGGGTATACCCGTGGTTTTGCTGCGTCCCAGGTCGCGGATAAGCCGTGGGTTTCAAGACCTGGCACAGCGCCTTGTGGTGCAGGAAAAAGAAACAGTGTTTCCCGGTAATATATAATCTAATCTAATCTAATCTAATTTAAGCTAAGCTACGCTCAAAAAGGAGAAAAAGCAAAATTAACCCGGTTATTGCTTAAGATTTCATGAGTAGAAATTGCCGCCGTGTTACAAAATATAAAAGAAAACCAGTAATCAGCCGTTAAAGGCAGGTGAAAACCGGGTCGGGTTTTAAAGCCTGACAGGGCTATATGAATACAGGTGAACAAAATTTACCCCGCGTAGCATATTTCTGTATGGAATACGGCTTGGACGAAAAACTTCCCATTTATTCCGGCGGCCTGGGAGTACTGGCCGGCGACTATTTGAAAGCAGCCAGGGACCAAAAGTATCCTCTCACCGGAATCGGGATTCTCTGGCGCCAGGACTATACGGAGCAGTATATTGATGAAGAAGGCAATCCGTACGATGTTTATCCGCAATACGATTTTGATTATCTTAAAGATACCGGAGTAACTGTAAACGTGGAAATCTGGGGCAGCAGTGTCCCTTGCCGGGTCTGGCTGGTAGACCACTACCACAATGCCCCGCTGTACCTGCTCGACGCAGATGTGCCGGGAAGCCGGCATACTTGGATAACCAGTCGCCTTTACGGTGGGGGAAAAGAAGACCGTATTGCCCAGGAAATTATCCTGGGTATAGGTGGTATAAAAGCATTGCGAGCTTTAAATGTAGAAGCGGATATATATCACTTTAACGAAGGCCATGCTCTTTTTGCCGGCCTGGAACTGATCCGGGAAGGATTGGAAAAGGGGCTATCTTTTGAGCAGGCCTGGGAAGATGCCCGGCGGAGAGTGGTATTTACCACACATACCCCGGTGGAAGCTGGAAACGAAAAGCATCCTCATGGGTTGCTGCAGGAATTAGGAGCTTATAATGGATTGAGTTACGACCAGATGTATAGAATCGGCGGAGATCCTTTTAACATGACCAGGGCCGCGCTGCGCCTTAGCTGCATGGCCAACGCAGTTTCCCGCCTGCATGGACGCACCAGTCGCCGCCTGTGGTCCGGCACCGAAAACATACCCTCCATTACTTCAATAACCAACGGAATACACGTACCTACCTGGCAGGACCCCTCTATCGCGGAAGCTTACCACCACAACCGGGACCTTTGGGAACCCCATAAACAGGCCAAGAAAGAACTTATCGAGATTATCCGTCAAAAAACCGGCGAGGTCATGGATCCCCATGCCCTGATCGTGGGATTTGCCCGCAGGGCTACGGCTTACAAGCGTAGCGATTTAATTTTCGGTGATACCTCCATCATTTACCCCATGCTGCAGGAAGGCAGGCTCCAGCTTGTTTTTTCCGGCAAAGCTCATCCTGACGATGAAGCGGGTAAAAGCATAATAAAGGACCTGGTGAAGATGGACCGGGAATACAAAAACAGCGTGGTTTTCCTGGAAAACTACGACATAAAAATTGCTCGCTACATGGTGCAGGGCTGTGACGTGTGGCTGAACAATCCCAGGCGCCCTCTGGAAGCCAGTGGAACTTCGGGCATGAAAGCAGCGGTAAACGGTGTGCTTAACTTGAGTGTAGTGGATGGTTGGGTAGCTGAAGGGCCGCGCCACGGTATCAGCGGGTGGCTACTGGAAAATGAACCGGAAAACGATTCCCTGGACGAGGATGAAAGGGACTTACAGGCCCTGTACCGGGTGCTGCTAAATGAAGTGATCCCCGTTTACTACAAAAACCCGCGCCGATGGCAGGAAATGATGCGGGCCAGTATTGATATGAGCCGGTGGGAATTTTCTTCGGAGCGCATGATAAGAGACTATTACCGGTATATATACCGGCAAGCCCCGGTAATATTGACTTCCTGAGCCACGGTGTTTCTATTTTATTATTACTTATTGCTTCTAACTCCTATTTGGCACACTTGACACCGGCAAGTAGATTGCTCCGCAGGCGGACTATTATTCTTACCTCCGGTGTCAAGCAGCAACCACGTTGGCGCCACGACATCTTCTTCCCCCCTGGCGGTGGCACCCACATTGGTGCGAAATATCTTTCTCCCCCTTGGTGGGCTAACCCAGTTACACACTTGACACCGGGGGGTAAAGCTGCAATCTTTGGGTTATTCTATACTTCCTTGCCGCGGGCTTCTTTCTTCCCCCCACCGGGGGGGGAAGATTAAGATGGGGGGGATACCTTTTTGAGAGGTGAGAGGGGGGAAGTTAGAAGTGAGAAAA
>PWGO01000138.1 GCA_003554525.1 Syntrophomonadaceae bacterium
AAATAGTTGGTGGCCAGGTCAAAATGTTGATATGTTAAGTGCAAGGCACCCTTTTCTGAATTTCAAAAAATGCGATAGAGCCTCCGGTAAGGGTTGTGTTATTGCGCTGATATCAGAATTTCCTTTTCAACAGTTAAATTGCTAACCCTATCGTTTATCAGGGACGTGAAGTCTGGATTTATCTCAATCCCTATTGAATTTCTATCCCACTTTTGAGCAGCTACCATGGTTGTTCCACTTCCTACGAAGGGATCTAAAACTGTTTCACCTACAAATGAAAACATCCGAATTATCCTCGTAGGCAGTTCCTCCGGAAACATTGCGCAGTGCTTAACCTGCTTCTCCGGTGGAAGATCATCCCATATTCCTCGAAACCACTTAGAGCGAATATCTTTGGTTAGCCGGCTTAAATCTTTATCTTCTTTAGACGGTCTGGGGGCCTTCCCAGGCTTTTTGAACAGCATTACATACTCATGTTCGTAAGTAATATATCCGTCTTTAGGGTAATAGATACTCCCCATCCAGGCACATCCACCAGTAGTTTTGGTAGTTGATATCTTCCTCCAGATTATATTGCCCAGAAAGTAGAATCCCAGCTCCTGGCAAGTTTTTATTATGTCAGCATGTATTGGTTTTATTTCATATACCCCATCATTATCTTTGGAACGCAAATACTGATCTCCAATATTAATTACTAACTTACACCCAGGACTCAAAACTTGCTTGCAGTACTTCCAAACTTCTTTTAATGAATCTATATATTCTTCATAACTCTGGCCGTGTCCAATTTGCTCCTGAATCTCATAGTCTTTAATATTCCAGTATGGCGGTGATGTAACTACCAAGCCAACTTTGTGATTTATTTTTTGCAGTTTTTGAACAGCATCTCCAATATATAAAATGTGATTAGTTCGCATAGTCTCCTCCTTTCAACATTTTTTTTGGAGTCTAACCTATTCAATCATTATTGTCTAGTAAATATCTGGAAATATAAAGATATGGGCATAATAACCCATATCTTTTAACCGAGAGTAATTTTTTATTAAAGTAAACTCATTAGTTCTTTAGCTAAGAATATCATTCAGTATGTTTTTTTAATAATTCAGCCAGCATGTTTAGCTCTTCTTTGGAGCCAGTAATTGATATTGTCTTTTCATTTTCATGCGAAACTTTTTTGGTCAACTCTAGTTTACCGCTTTTTTGCATTTCTTCTATATCCTCTTTGCTGATATCAACCTGATGCGGCCCTTCGCTTGATTCATACTTTACTTTAATTCTCATAATTTTACCTCCTATTAATACATTTTGAAAAATTATAGCATTTATATCTATTTCCGTCAATTTTTTTACATTGTACTCTAAATTCTTCCATGCAGGCCTCTTAACCTATGGCTAACTATTCAGGGGTAAGAATTTTTGATGAACTAATAAATACAACCTTATGAACAAGTTTATAGCCGGATAAAAAATCGGCGCTCAAATATGTCGAACAGGATATATAGCATACAATTTTTCTATCATCTTCAATATGCAAGTCCCTCACCATTTGAAAATATCCTCTCCATCTTCTTTACACATTCGTAAAATTTTAGTTAATCCGCCATCATCAGGTTTTGCTTCATCCCAATCCGTCACAAACATTGATTCTAATTCCACTATAAAGTCAAACAAAATCAGTTTATTCCGTAATAACAAAAATACACAAGCAAGCCTATTAACCATATATTTATTTAGTATTTTCATGTCTTCCTGAGTAAGCTTACCATCTACATGCATATCTTCTACAGGACCACTGCGAAACGCGAAATGAGTAATAGCCTTGGCTATTTTATCAACTTCTTCATCTTTTTCTAATGCTTCAGTAACATATTTTTCAATAACTAAATCGCGCATCAACAGATTCCACTTTTCCCTTTTATATTGGACTTTTGATTTGCTTATCCCAAATAATTCTGCAATAAATGAGTTGGAGACTTCTTCATAAAGCTGCTTCAATTCATCCCTAGTTAGTGCATCAAAAGAAATGATTTCCCCATTTTTTTTTCTTTATAATATTCATACAAACTCATTGGCTTCAACCCTTCTATATTAAAAAAAATATAATCCTATAACTCACGCCCAACCTCAGAATCCAAAATTTCTTTTCTCTCCTTCCAATCAGGCATGAGGGCAGTTAGGAAGTTGTAGAATTGCTTATTGTGATTGCGGTATTTAAAGTGGATTAATTCGTGCAGCAATACGTAGTCAATGCATGCCTTGGGTGCTTTTACCAAATCCAAGTTCAATGTTATAGAGTGGCTGTTTTGTGAGCAAGATCCCCATCTCGTTTTCATTCTTCTAATTTTAATACTGGGTTCTTTTACCCCATATTTTCCTATAAGCGGATACATTCTAACCAGCGAATCATGGAAGGCTTCTTCTGCTTTTTCCTGAAGCCATTTATAAAATAGCTCTTCTTTTCTATTATAATCATTTTTATCTTTTACATAAATATAGATATATCCTTTATAAAACTTAGCGTCCTCTTTATCAGATTCTCTGACCCTTAACCTATACTGCCGGCCCAGGTAGCGTATGGTTTCCCCACTAACATACTCTTTTTTTCCGTTTGCATTCTGGAATCCATTGAAATTCTCAATCTTTCTTAAAATCCAGCCTGATTTCTCTTGCACAAAACGTTCAATATAGTCATAGGGAACCCTGGAATTGGCTGATACTACCACGGATAAATCGGGACGTATTCTCAAATTAATGTTTTTTACATTTTTACGCTGCAACTCAAACTCGATTGATTTTTCCCCAATGTAAGTTACATTTTTATTAGTCATTTTTATCCCCTAATACCTGCGTAATGCCACGGTTTTTACGTTTTCTATAATCTTATCAATCTGTTCCATAGGCAACTCCAATCCTTTTTGGCTATAGTCATAAAGCAGGTCGTCTATTTCCTGTTCTATGGCCCTGTGTACTTCAGGGTTTTCATGCCAGTCCACTTTCGCATTGCGCTCAACTATCTTTTCTATTTCCAGAGCTATATCTGCCAATATCTCATAATCGTCCACCCTTTGCTCGGCTGCTTTATCTTCCTCCACCACGTCTTTAACTACCCCATAAAATGCCTGGGCGTGCTTTTTGCCCTGGACAGGTTCGGGATATGAAAAGCCCGTATCCCCCTTTTGGAAATCCTGTTTGATTTTATGCATTCTTTCCAAATACTCTGCCTCCGATATCCGGTTATCTCTATATTCCTGCAAGGTTTCCTCTATTTGACGGGAAAACTTTTTATAAAATGCAGGGTCTTCATCCCACTTCTTTTCAATTCTCTGGGTCATACGGGTGCGAATGG
Organism: Syntrophomonadaceae bacterium; assembly: GCA_003554525.1. Taxonomy (GTDB): domain Bacteria; phylum Bacillota; class Dethiobacteria; order DTU022; family PWGO01; genus PWGO01. Next base: position 3,347 of record PWGO01000138.1, read on the forward strand.
CATCTGCTTTAGCTCTGGGGGTATTCAAACGAGACAATTCTTCTTCAAAGCCTTTTTCATCAAGGATATCAACCGGTTTGGTTACCCTTATAACTTCTTCAGAAGAAATGTAATTATCCATGAGTTTCTGCATTTTAGTTTCATACTCTTTATGGTCAATGCTGTCAGAGTAGCGCAATTTTACACTTTTACGCAGTTCCTGGAAAAATTTTAGCTCCCTTTTATATCTCTCCAGTTCTTCATCTTCAAGTTCGCTATATACTTCCTCAGACTGTAAAGCTATGCTCAGGTTCCGGCTAAACTTGCTCAATATTTCATAAAACTTCTCCCGTAATTCATCATTTTCCAATCTCACCGCATATTCTTCAGGGTCATTTTTATTTTCCACGTAAATAAATAAGTCAAAAAGCTGGGCATAGGCCTCTCTCAGCTTGCCAATAACGGTTTTAACGTCGTACATAACCCCTTTCAGATCCTCCGGATCATAGTTCTCCAAGCCTCCTCCTGCATACATATTCATGGCTTCATCCAGCTTTTGCAGCAAGCCACGGTAATCGACAATGTAGCCATAATCTTTGCCCTCATAAATACGGTTAACTCTGGCAATGGCCTGGAGGAGAGAATGTTCTTTAAGAGGTTTGTCTATATACAAGACAGTAGCCCGGGGGGCATCAAACCCGGTAAGCAGTTTATCTACCACTATTACCATATCAAGATCGCCATTGACAAAATCATCCTTGATAGCTTCTTCATAATTTTTTTCATTGCCGTATTTCCGCATCATACGCTGCCAGAATTTATTTACTTCTTCTTTCGATTCCCCGTCAGGTTCATCTTGCCCCTCCTGTTCTTGTGGGGGAGAGATAACCACAGCCACTTCCAGATCTCCCAATTCTTCAAAGGCTTGCAAGTATTTAATAGCTTCTCTCTTGCTGCTGGTAGCCAGCATAGCCTTGAAATGACTGCCTTGCGTTTTATAATTCCTCAAGAAATGCTCATTGATATCAAAAGCAATATACTCTATACGCTGCAAACTGGAAGCAATCCGCTCAAAACGGCTCCACTTCTGCTTAACTTCTTCTTTTTGCTTATCATTGAGGTGGCGGGTTATCATTTCCAGTTTATTGTCTATGGCTTTCTGATTCACTGTCTGATCTACCATCTTGCCCTCATAAAGCAGAGGGACAATAGCTTTATCTTTTACCCCATCAGCAATATTATAAGTATGGAGAGGTTCCGGCAGGCCAAACTTGAACATGGTATTCTTTTCTTTTTTCATGAGCGGAGTGCCGGTAAAACCCAAATAACAGGCATAAGGGAAGACCTGTCTCATTTTGTTGTGAAGTTCTCCGTACTGGGTACGGTGACTTTCATCTACCATCACAAAAATATTTTTATCTTCCACCCGGGCTTTCTTGCGGGAAGCAGTTTCAAACTTGTGAACCAGGGTGGTGATTATATCGGCGCTGCCTTCCTCGATTAGCTCTACTAACTTCTGTCCCGAAGTAGCCTGAGCGGGCTGCATACTGGTATTGGTAAAAGTATTTCTGATCTGTCTATCCAGATTAACACGGTCAGTTACCAAAATTACGCGGGGGTTGTTTATATCCGGATCCGCCATCAATGACTTGGCCAACATAACCATAGTCAGGGATTTACCCGAGCCTTGGGTATGCCAGATAACCCCGCCCTGGCGCCTACCCTGTTCGTCATAGGTTTTCACTGTCTGCATGACTTTTTTCACCGCAAAATACTGCTGGTAACGGGCAATAATCTTATCGTTATTTTCAAAAAGGGTAAAATAGGCGGCAAGCTCCAGCAGCCTTTCCGGGGAAAACAGGGATATAATGGTTTTATCCTGTTCGGTGGGAGTACGGCCTTTTATATACCGGGCAAGCTTTTCCTCCAACCACTCTGCAAACTCTTCTCGCCATACCATCCAAAATTCTTTTGGCGAACCACAGGTAGCGTACATACTCTGGTCTTTGTTAGTAGCCATAAGGATCTGGGTATATTTAAACAGGTGGGGAATGGCATCTTTATTCTGGTAGCCAATAATCTGTTTAATACCTTCATCAGCGGAAATTGAAGAACGCTTACATTCGATCACTGCCAGGGGGATACCATTGACAAAAAGAACTATATCCGGTTTGAGGTTGCCATAGCCATCCTCTCTTTCCACAGCATATTCTTCGGTAACATGGTAAACGTTGTTTGCAGGGTTGTCCCAGTCTATAAAGTAAAGAATAAAAGAACGCCGTGTCTGATCAGGCAAAACTTCCTGATAACTTCTTCCCAGCGTCAGGCTGTTATATATCTCTTCGTTGGCTTTGAGCAACCCGTTGGCAAGCGGTTCATCCAGATCGGCAACCGCCTGTTGGATATTTTTTTCGCTAAATTGGTAGTTTTGGCCCTTATATTCGTAAGAATTGATTTTCCTGAGTTGTTCTATGAGAATATCTTTTAAAATAACATGAGAGAGCTTCCCTCTCATCTCTTTGGCTTTATGGTAGGGAATATATTCGTAGCCCATAGACTGGAGCAAATCCAAAGCAGGCTGCTGGCTGATATTTTCTTCATTCATAGCTTGGTAATCAGGCATTGACTTCACCTTCCTCCCTCTCCACCGGTTGATCGTAAGCTTCGGGAACCCTGACAATTCCGGTGAGAAGTAACTGCATGAGGCCTTTTTTTTGTTGTTTGAGAAGCTTTAACTCTTTCATTAATTTTTCTATATTTTTATCACAATTACGTAAAATGTTTGCTATAGCATTTTGCTCTTCTAAGCTTGGTTTAAATATTTTTATATTTTCTATATCTTTCTTTGGCAAACCTAATTGAGCAGTTCCGATAGAGTTTCTTCTAAAAATTTTGTTATATCCTTTGCTATTAAGTAAATATGTATAAAACAGTGGATTTCCATAAAGAGGTTTCAATTTAAAAACATGGTCACCCAAAACATATTTATCATCTTTATCTATAAATATTACTCTGCCAATTATATTCCCACCACCAATATCATCTTTAGCCATTACTAAATCCCCGTGTTTTAACATATCAATATTGTGGTCAGTTTTCTTAGTTGCTATTAACTCCCCTTCTCTTGAAATTGCCCCCATATCTGCAATATAATATTTTCCGTTCTCATTAATATATCCTCTCTTGGAATAACCAGTAGATATATTAAATACCTCTTTTATTGTTATTTCTTCCCATTCTCCCTCAAAACTAGGCAACCTTACTTTCCCCGTAAGCAAATTCTGCATCAACCCTTTTTTCAACTGCTTCTTTTGTTCAATGAGATGTTCTTTTAATTCAATGGCTCTGTCCCAGGTGGAGAGAATAGAGACAATTTTGTGCTGCTCTTCAATTAATGGATGTAAATAATTTAACTTATTAACTTTTTCAATTGTCAATGCTCTTTGACTTGATCCACTAAATATTTCCTCAATTTGTTTAACAAAATAACTACTGTTAAATGTTACCTTTAAGTATCTATTATCAACATTATTTATATTCTTAAACCATAATAAATTACCATCTTTAAAATAGAAGTCTTTTTCATCATCCACTAAATAAGCAAATCCTAATGAACCAACTGCTGTTAACAATATATCCCCTTTGCAGGGTGATCCATATTTGTTTTTTAATTGATAATATTTTGTAGAAGAAATATACAATACATTTTCAATAGGCATATTATTTATTTTCTCAATTATCTCTTTGGAACGATAAAAAGGTATACCATCATTAGTATAATCTGTTGCATATATCCTTTTACTTGAAGTGATATCAGCAACTTGTTCATAATGTTTCACATCCCAATCTATGGGGACAATACCTAACCTTGTTTTCTTATACCCCTCCGGCACTTCCCCCTGCTGGATCATCTCAATTCGCTTTTTAATTTCTTCCTGCATTTCTATCACCTACAATCCCAATTCCTTCAAATATTTTTCCATTTTCCCTTCCACTTCGTTTAACTCCGCCTTAATCTTATTTATGTTTTCCTTCACCGCTTCCATGTCCACCGGTTCCTCTTCTTCAAATGTGTCTACATAACGGGGAATGTTCAGGTTATACTCATTTTCTCTTATTTCTTCTTGGGAGGCTACATAGGCATATTTATCGATATTCTCATAATTCTCATAGGCGTCTACAATCTTTCGGATATCCTCTTCCCGCAACTTGTTTTGTCTTCTCCCCTTTTCGTAATTGCCTTCGGTACTGGCATCTATGAACAACACATCTTTCCTCTGGCGGTTTTTCCGAAATACCATGATAATAGCGGGGATTCCCGTTCCGTAAAATAGCTGCTCCGGCAATCCGATCACCGCATCCAGCAAGTTATGCTCTATTATTTGCTTTCTAATACGCCCTTCGGCAGCCCCCCGGAATAGCACACCGTGGGGCAAAACCACCCCCATCCGGCTGCCGTTTTCCGCCATACTGGCCAGCATATGCAGGACAAAAGCGTAATCACCTTTACTGGCAGGAGGGACACCCCACTCAAAACGACGGTATGGATCGAGGGATGCATCCATCTTAAAACCTTTCTCATTAGCACCCTCACCGGCAAAGCCCATGGCCCATTTATCCAGGGAAAATGGAGGATTGGCTACCACCACTTGAAATTTCATCAAGTGGTTATTTTCCAACAGCAAGGGATTGGAGATGGTATCGCCCCATTCAATGCGGGCATCGTCAATTCCGTGCAGAAACATATTCATTACACACATGGCATGAGTGCCACCGTTTCTTTCCTGGCCGTAAACAGCCACCTTGCGGTTGGGGACTTGTTTAGCGGTTCTTATCAAAAGTGAACCTGAACCGGCAGTAGGGTCATAAATACGATCATTTTCCTGCGGTTTTACTATCCGGGCGATCAGTTCAGAGACTTCCGAAGGGGTAAAAAACTCTCCACCTTTTTTCCCGGCATCGCTGGCAAACTGAGCAATCAAATATTCATAGGCATTGCCAATCACATCCATGTTACCCAAACGGGTAGGGCGCAGATCCAGTTCGGGAACGTTGAAATCCTCCAGCAAACTTTTAAGCATGGAATTACGTTCCTTGGGTCTTCCCAAAACACCTTCATCGTTAAAATCAATTCCACGGAATACACCTTTTAGCTTGGTCTTATTATCCTCCTCTATTTGTTCCAGCGCTTTATTAATAATCTCCCCTATGTTGCTTTCATTGCGATGGTTATAGAGGTGATCAAAAGTGCAGTTATCTTGAAGGATAAATCTCTCTCTTTTTAAAGCTCGCTGAATCCTGGCTTCATTACCTCCGTATTTTTGATGGTAATGCTGCAAATTCTCCTTATACGTGTCGCTCAAATATTTGACAAAAAGCATAACCAGAATATAATCTTTATAGACGCTGGAATCAATTTTACCCCGGAAAGTATCACAAGCTCTCCAGAGGGCATTATTTATAGCTTGTTGCGAAATTTCTTCTTTGTTATTTTTCTGCATACTTTTTCCTCCTCATTTAAACCTTTTACTATTTTTGGTTAATTAGTCTATTAATACCTTCCTGGTAAAGGGTTTCTTTTTTCTCCCTAAGTTGATTGAGCAAGTTCTTTTCTCTCCAAAATAAATCTGTCATTTCAATAATTTTTTTCTGTACCTCCAGAGATATTTCCTTTATTTCTAGCTCCGAAAGATTGCTTACTTTCAGTACAGGAGATGTACTGTGCTTCCCCAAACGATTTAGTTCCCCTTTCACAGATTTACTGTTAAGGTAAATAGCAAGGAAATCCGGTAGAAAAGAGTTATTATCCAAACTGATTTTTGCAAACAAAGAAGATACTATTACGCCGGATAAGGTTTCATCAAAAGAAACTGCTGTATATGGTGGGGTTAGTCTAATAACTACATCTCCCTTTTGACCCAAATGATGTTTTCCCAAAATACTTTTGCTTTTAAAAGGCTGCAATTCGTTTTTATCAACCTGGCCATCTTCATTTATACTTCTAGCGGTTAAAAGAGAATAAGTAGCTTTTGCTTTTTCCCCTTCCGCTATTTCTTGCCTGGATAAAATTAATCCTACTTTTATACTTGCTATTGCCCCAAGCTTCATAACCTTACCTCTCCCGCAAGTTTTAGTATCAAATTCAACCAAGTGTGTTATATGTAATATATATCATAATTTAATTGTATTGTCAAAACAATTAAATTTGTTATATAGTATTTTTATCATTTATTAGGGGAGGCTTATATCATGACCAATATGATTAATCACTTAGAAAAGAAATTAAAAAGTGCAGGTTTCAATATCTTCGACATCTCGGTTGACTGGGGAAATGAAGTATCTTTCGGAAAACACTTTATAGGAGCTAAAGATCCAATTTTACATGTTGAAAATCACGTGCCCACAATACTTTATTATCCTGATTTTGTAAGCAAATTTTTAAAAAAATGGTAGGATTGTTACTGAAGAAAACAGAGATCTTCTAACTGATTCTGAATTGCAAGAGTGGGAAGATGCAGTTGAGGAGTACTTCAAGCAACTTGATGAACAAAATTAGAGACAATTAAGGATATTAGTTGTTTATTTCAAAATTAACTCTACACCCAATTCTCTCAGCATTTGAAATACACTTACAATATATGGCACACCAAATTCTTCGCAAACATTAGGTATAGGTACTTTCTTTTTTATCTCCCAGTTTAAAGATTCATGAGTTACAATTATACATTCATTATTTATCGCTGCATACGCTATCAGCCAACCGTCTGCGCCAGCCGCAAAATCATCTTTTGCGTAATCCAAAAACTGGTCGTTATTTACCACCCATTCAATTATTTCATTATATTTCTGTACAATCTCACTCATTTTAGTTGATTTAAAAATAAAATCCAGATTTTCTTCTACCCATTTTAACAATGCATCTTCTTTGTTGACCTTTAATTCTTCTTTTACTTTATCTATGCTTTGTATGTATTTATTATTAGCTGATTTAACTAAGCTTGTCCAAAAACCAGGTGCTATATCAAATGCATAATATCCTCTGTATGGTTCAATAAATACATTAGCGTCTAATAGAAAAACATTACTCACCCTGCCAACCTCCTAACCCTATGGAGGCGGCATATTTATCAAAAGTTTTTCCTCTTAACCCCGTTAGTTGATACGCCTCCTTATAAGTAATTTTATTCTCGTTTAAGGCCGTATTTACTGCCATAAAAAACCTTTTGCCAACACGTATATTCTGGTTAGAATAAAAATCCCCTCTGCCTTTATCTTTAGTTGCCTCGCGTCGTTCATCCCTTTTATAATTCTCATAAAACTGAAAAAACTGGCTCCGTGTCAAATATTCTAAATCTAGTGCCCTGCGAGCTGCAACCAACACACTTACCTTGAAATGACGTGCTACCCTATCTAAATTATCTCCAATATCTTCTGCCCCACTCCAAACTTTACTTAACGCTTCTTCAGGAACAAGGAATTCGGCAGCTATTTTGTCGCAGAATTTTTCCGTTTCCTCTTCTGCTGGAAACATTCTGCGAAGGTCAAAAATAGAACTCTTGCCTAAAAATATATGGGCTAATTCATGGGCTAAAGTAAACATGTTCGCGGCTTTGGAATCTTTATTATTAACAAACACAAAAGGAGCATAATTATCACTTAGAACAAACCCTCTGAATTCTTCAGGGTCAAGATTGCGAGTTGTGTTGTTTTCCACTACTCCGTTAAAAACTACAAATATACCTTTTTCTGTCATTGCCTCGCGAAGAAATTTAAGGGCATCCTCCCATGTCCGGACCCCGCTTGCCCAATTTTTATCAATATTTAGCATATCACGTATTCGATTTACTATTTCTTTTGGTTTATCATTATTGTCCGCAGAATGCACATAAGGTAAAGGAGAATGACCCAGCTCTATTAAATATTGACGCATCCAATCCTGCCTGCGTTTTATGATTTTAATAGTATCCACCAAATCGACGCTAGGTTCATCTTCATGTTCTTCGAAGGTTCTATAAAATGGGATATCCAACCGTTCTTGTGGAGGCTCACTCAAAAAGAAATAACCTACAGGTGTCCTTGTGATTTTTGCCAACTTCTCTATTTGCCTAAATGTAGGCTGACTTTGCCCTTCTATCCACTCTTGTATTTTGGGTAGTTTCTTCTCTATAATCTCTGGAGTGCATCCTGCTCTCTTAATAGCCCACATAAGAACTTCACGGTTTACATTTACTCGTTCCACAGGATACCCTCCTTTATCCCCAAATTAACTTATATTAATTATCTACTAACTAGATTAATTTTCTTATGATTTTAGCACTCTAACTGACGCTCTACGGGGCAAGGCCCCGTAGATTCTTGGGCTGAATGCGTAACCGCTACTCATATCTCCACAAGCGTTAATACCCGTCCGCCCAACGTGACTGACATTATAATCCCGATCTTTAACCATTCCATACTCATCACAAATATAAGTCCATGAACAACTCCCGCTTTCGCCTCGCTTGACATTCCACACATTTACATTTTAACGCAGAAAAATAATAATGTAAACTTAAACCATAAATCACCAATTAACTTTAACAGAGCCTACTAAAAAAGAAAAACACTAATTATAAATTTAAGTTAAATATAAACCAGCAAAATTTAAAATCCTTTTAGCCCAGTTTTCCAACGATTCTTTTCTACTATGCCATATTCGAATATCATATTCGAATATAATGAAATAATTCGTTTTACTCTAAATAAATATAATTCCAGCCCTTATAATTTTGAAGGGAACAGACATATATAAATTATTAATAGGGCACCTGTTACGGTGCCCTATGGTTTCTATAAGCTTATAATTTCTTCCCTACTCTACGGTTACGCTTTTGGCTAAATTGCGCGGTTTGTCAACGGGGCAGCCGCGTTCCACGGCGGTGTAGTATGAAATTAGCTGCAGCGGCACCACTGCAAGCACCGGGGCCAGGATATCTGAAGTGCGGGGAAGATAAAATACCCGGTCTACTTCTTTATCCAGCCCGCTGCTCCCCTCCCACGCGAGGGTAAAAACATCCCCGTCGCGGGCCTTAACTTCCTGGATATTGCTTATGGTTTTTTCCAGGACGTGCTGCTGCGTGGCCAGGGCAAGGACAGGTATGCCGCTGGTTATAAGGGCCAGGGTGCCATGTTTAAGTTCTCCGGCAGCATAAGCCTCGGCGTGTATATAGGAAATTTCTTTCAGCTTCAGGGCTCCCTCCATGGCTACAGCGTAGTCCAGGTTTCGCCCGATAAAGAAAGAATTTTCCCATCGTGCCAGGCTCCGCGAGTAGCGCTTTAGTTCCTCCAGGCGTTCTTCCTGCAGGATACGTGAAACCAGGGCGGGAAGAGAAGCCAGTTCCCTGCCCAGTCTATCCGCTTCTTCGCCCTCCAGGGTCCCGCGATGGCGGCCCAGGTAAAACGCCAGCAGGTAAAGCGCAATTAACTGGGTAAGGTAAGCCTTGGTGGAGGCCACCGCTATTTCCGGCCCGGCCCAGGTAAAAAGCACATCATCTGCTTCGCGGGAGACGGAGCTGCCAACCACGTTGGTTATGGCCAGGACCCTGGCACCCTTTTCTTGGGCCAGGCGCAGGGCAGCCAGAGTATCAGCAGTTTCCCCCGATTGGCTGATCACTACTACCAGGTCGCTGGAATCCAGTATGGGGTCGCGGTACCGGAACTCGGAGCCCAGATCCACTTCACATTTGATCCGCAGCAGCTGTTCCATGGCATATTTACCTACTATACCGGCATGGTAAGCGGGGCCGCAGGCTACCAGGTGGATTTTTTCTACATTGCGCATCTCTTCCGGGCTTAACTTGATTTCTTCTGATAAATCAACCCTGTCCTTGTTACCCTGCAGGCGGGAACGAAGAGTCTCCCGGACTGCAGAAGGCTGCTCCATTATCTCTTTAAGCATAAAATGAGGATATCCTCCCTTTTCCGCCTTTACCGCGTCCCAGTTTACCTGGAATACTTCCTTGTTTATTTTTTCCCGCTGCCGGTTGTAAACCTCCACCTGGGAAGAAGTGATAGAAGCCGTTTCCCCGTCTTCCAGGATATATACACGCCTGGTATGGGCCAGCAGCGCCGGAATATCCGAGGCTATAAAGTTTTCTTCTTCTCCCAGGCCAACAACCAGCGGGCTGTCTTTGCGGGCACACACCAGTCTCCCTTCCTCAAAAGGAGTAAGCGTTACCATCGCATAAGAACCTTCCACCAGTTCCAGGGATTCCTGAACTGCTTCCAGCAGTTCTCCCCGGTAGTGATACTCTATCAAGTGGGCCAGGACCTCGGTATCGGTATCCGACTTGAAAATGTGCCCCTGCTGCTCCAGCCAGGAGCGGAGGTCCTGGTAGTTTTCTATAATACCGTTGTGAACTACGGCAAAGTTTTCACAGCAGCTGCTGTGGGGATGGGCGTTATCATCAGTAGGGCGCCCGTGGGTAGCCCAGCGCGTATGTCCTATACCCGAACTGCCGGAGGGCATGTTGCCGTTTATTTTTTCCTCCAGGGACTTTATTTCCCCGGCACCTTTGCACACCGAAATTTGTTCTGAATGCATCAGGGCAATACCCGCAGAATCGTACCCGCGGTATTCGAGCTTTTTCAAGCCTTGCAGCAGAACCTCCAGGGCCTGCCGAGACCCGGCATATCCTACAATACCACACATAAAAGCTTCACCTTCCCGGTAGTTATGATTTAAAATAAATGCTCACTCAGGCTTAACCATTAATTATATTTTCTTATATTTATAAAATAAAATTTACAACTGCCCGGGTTAATTAAATGATTTTACTTTACCCCGTTAAGTTCATCTGCAAGCAGGCGGCACAAGTTTTCAGCCATTGCTTCCAGTTCCGCTTCTTCTTTTTCTCCTTCCACCATAACCCTCATGAGCGGTTCCGTGCCCGATGGACGCACCAGAACCCGGCCAAAAGGCCCGAGCCGGCTTTCCACCTCCTTGAGCGCATCCTTAAAACGGGGCAGCTCTTCCCATCCTTCCTTGCGTTCCACGCGGCAGTTTAACATGACTTGAGGAAAACAAGGCATTACTTCCCGGTAGTAAGAGAGGGGTTTATTATCTTCACGCAAGACCCGTGCCAGCTGAAGCGCTGTCAGCAACCCGTCACCGGTAGTGCCGTGCTCGGAAAAGATAATGTGCCCGGACTGTTCACCTCCCAGGCTGTAGCCACCCTCCTGGATTTCTTCCAGCACATAACGGTCCCCTACCCGGGTGCGCACCATGCTGATACCCCGCTCCTGCAGGGCAGCTTCCAGGCCGGCATTGCTCATGACAGTAGCAACCAGGGTGTCCCGGCGCAACCTGCCGCAGTTGTGCAAATAAAGGGAAAACAGGAACATAAGCAAATCGCCGTCGGCAATTTCTCCCTTTTCGTCCACGGCAATAAGCCGATCTGCATCCCCGTCAAAAGCCAGTCCCAGGTGTGCCCTTTTTTCTTTAACCGCCTGCTGGAGGCGGGAGGGGTTTGTTGATCCACAGTCTACATTTATATTAACCCCATTGGGGTTATTATGCAAGACCTCTACTTCGGAACCCAGGGACCTGAAGAGGTCAGGTGCCAGCTGGTAAACCGCCCCGTGCCCGCAGTCCATGATTACACGGAATCCGCTGAGATCGGGACCCAGTTTCCTCAAGTAATCCAGGTAAATATCCACGGCTTCTTTTCTCTCCCAGGCACGGCCCACCCCGGCGCCAGATGGCCGGGGCAAACTATCTTCACCGCGTTCCAGGTTTTCCTGGTAAACCCGTTCTATTTCTTGCTCTACCCGGTCCGGGATCTTTACCCCGCAGGGATCGAATATTTTTAACCCGTTGTCTTCGATAGGGTTGTGTGATGCGGAAATTATTATTCCCGCCACCGCCCCCAGTTCCCTGGTCAAATACGCCAGGGCTGGAGTAGAAAGTATTCCCAGGCAGTAAGCATCTATCCCCGAGGAATTTATTCCCGACAACAGCGCCCCTTCAAGCATGTCCCCGGATCTACGGGTGTCTTTACCGATCAGGAAAAAAGGACGGTCTTCACCTTCTTTTTTCCCGCTGCCCAACAAATAAGCGCTTATTCGTCCTATTTGAAAAGAAATTTCGGGGGTGAGTTCCACATTGGCAACCCCCCTGACCCCGTCGGTACCAAAAAGCTTCTTCATTAAAACCCTCCTTACCGGGTTATTTTCTACATGATACATGAACTATCTTGATATAACACAAGAGCATTTTTGCTTTATATCCCCACAGCTAAAGCTGGGGGCGCCTGCGGCAATGATTGGTAACTACTCAAGTATTCATACCGGGCCACTAACAGCAGGCCCACTTTGCCTCTCATCTTTACCAGTCTGAGAAGCTACATTATATTATGAATTAAACCCTGAAGCCGTGCAGGATTTGCTTTTAAATTAGCCGAGAAATAACCCCCTCCAAATTAAATAACTGTTCCTGTGTAAACCTGAAACAAACCTGTTACAAAAGCCGGGCCTCCACAACACCGGGGGTGAGCAGAAGATCCTCCATTATGTTTTTGTTTTCATCCAGGGGGCGGGGCTTCAGGTACAACTCTTCGCCCATAAATTCTTCAATCCTGTCCATATCAACCTTGATAATTACCTTGTCAACTTTATCCACCCGCGATTCCGCCCCTTCCAGCGTCACTTGCCGGGGGTCAATTTTTACTTCCAGTTCTTCATCCCATCTTTCCCCCAGGTAAGCTACCTCTACCTCCAGGCTCCGGGAGACTACCTCGTCCAGGACTACTTCTACTTTGGAGTGGGAACAGGATACCAGGTCCAGGTTTTCCGGCAAATCCAGCTCTACCGGGAGCTTGAAAGTACCGGGTTCTTCCCTGTTCTCCAAATCTACATAGGCATAAAGCATATCGGGTTCTATATACCGGAGGTCTTCCTTACTCCCCTCCAGTTCCAGTCTTACCTTGGAAGGCATTTCCGCAACTTCCAGGCGATCCTCCAGGGCCCGTGGCGCAAGGGAGACATCAAACTCTCGGACTTCCGCTTCCGGGCCCGAGACATCGTTTCCACTAACAAAAAGCCAGAGTATAATCGCCAGGAAAATAGCAATGGCCAGGGCAAATTTATTAGAGCGGAAAAATTTTTCCCACATGCTCAAGCCTCCTTGGACAAAAACTAGGACAAAAACTTGGACAAAGACCTTGGACAAAAAACTTTCAGGAACGCCAGGGCCAAAAAGAGAAACTTTCTTCTTTCGGGGCGCACAGCTTTTCCAGCATGTTTTTAAGATTCTTCTCTTCCAGGTAGCGTATAAGGCGGCCTTCGTAAGAGATAGAAATTATCCCGGTTTCTTCAGATACCACAATCGCCACCGCGTCCGTTTGCTCGGTAACTCCTATAGCAGCCCGGTGGCGAGTTCCCAGTTCTTTGCTTAAGTTTGGGTTTTCGGTGAGGGGCAGGTAGCATCCCGCAGCATCTACCTTGTTTCCCCTTATAATTACCGCACCATCGTGCAGGGGGCTCCTGGGGAAAAAGATGTTTATCAGCAATTCCGCGGATATGCCTGCTTCAATTTTTATACCCGTCTCCACTATATCTTTAAGGCCCGTATCCCGTTCGATAATAATAAGGGCCCCAATCCTCTTTTTTACCAGGACATTTATAGCCTTAGTGATTTCATTGAGAAAATAATTGAATTCCTGGGGCTCCCAGTAGGATTTATGGAAAAGCTTGCCGCGCCCCAGGTGTTCCAGGGCACGGCGTAGCTCCGGTTGAAATACAATGGGGATAGCAATAAAGCCGGCAGTCATGGCCCGCACCAGGAGCCAGTTTAATGCCTTTAGCTCCAGTTCACCGCTTACCCACGTGGCAAGTAGAAGAAGGGCCAGGCCTTTTACCAGCTGTTCCGCCCGGGTTCCCCGAATAAGAAGAACCAGGCGGTAAAACACGTAACCCACTATTAAAATGTCGATTACATCACGGATACCTATTTCCAGCTTGGAAAAACCTGTCACAATACTTTCCCATACGGCCAGTTCTATATCCACTGTTGGTTAAACCCCTCATACAGGATATTACTAAAACACAACTCCTAAACATTTTTCTTGTACTGTTATGTATTCGCTTTCCAGCGTTTAAATACCTTCTCCTGATTTAAATGAAGCACTGGTATTATTTGCTTTTGCGGCTGTAAGAATGAATTAATCTTACCACCAGGCCGCTCAAACCTGCCAGGGCCAGCAGGTTGGGTAGGGCCATAAAAACATTCATCATGTCCGCCCAGGCCCAAACCGTCCTGAGCCCCCCTACGGCACCTATAATAACAAATATTACCCAGAAATACCGGTAATAATAACTGCCTGAAGGAAATATGTACTGGAAACATTTTTCTCCGTAATAAGACCACGAAATCAGGGTGGAAAAGGAGAATACAACCAGCCCCAGTGTCACAATAAGCCCACCTTCACCCGGCAGTCCCCGGTTAAAAGCTTCTACAGTCATGGAGGCTCCTTCCAGGCCCGTTGACCAGGCCCCGGTTAAGAGTAAAGCCAGCACGGTTACGGTGCATACCAGGTGGGTGTCGATAAAAACTTCTATTATTCCCCACATGCCCTGCCTTACAGGATGTGCGGTACGTGCTGCGGAATGAGCCATGGCTGCACTACCCAGCCCGGCTTCGTTGGTAAAAATGCCCCGGGTTACACCATAACGGACAGCCTGACCTATCCCTGCACCGGCAAAACCTCCCGCGGCTGCGGTTCCCGCAAACGCCCCTTCCAAAACTACCCCCAGGGCTTCCAGCAAATAATAACGGTAAGATATAAGAATAAAAACTGCAGAACCCAGGTAAACCAGGGTCATAAGGGGAACCAGGTAAGAGGTGATTACCCCTACCCGTTTTATACCCCCCAGTATTACCATGCCGGTAAGCAAGGCCAGGATAACTGCCGTGTACCAGGGAGAAACGCCTGCTGAAACCTCTATTACTTTCGCTACCGTATTGGCCTGTACCATGTTACCCGTTCCCAGGGCGGCAAGTGAACCGCAAAGGGCAAAAACAAAACCCCCTGCAGGAAAACGCATGCCTTCAGCTAAAACGTACATGGAGCCGCCGGCCACATTGCCTTCCTTGTCGCGCCGCCGGTAAACCACAGAAAGAGCTATTTCCGAAAATTTTAGCATCATCCCCAAAAACGCAGATATCCACATCCAGAAAACCGCACCCGGGCCCCCAAGGGAAATGGCGGTAGCCACCCCGGCTATATTTCCGGTTCCAACTGTTGCAGCCAACGCTGTAGTTAAGGCCTGGAAAGAGGAAATATCCCCGTTGCTTTTTTCTTTTTCTATTTTTTCCGGTCTTTTAAGCAGGGTATGCCGGAGAATAAAAACAAACCTGCGGGCCTGGAAAAACCCGGTCTTAACCGTGAGGTAAAAACCCACGCCCAGGATAGACAACGCCAACAGGAAGCTGCCGGAACTGTAGGCCAGCTGAAACAGGCAGCCTGAAGTTTCCTCCAAGGAAACGCCTCCCCAAGATCCTTTTACATAATATTTACTCGGTTCTAGAGGAGACTATTCATTACCCACACTTAAAGCCGGATATGGGACAAGAAAGGCGGTCAATTCCGGGTAAAGCAACCCTGGAGGGGAAAAAGGCGGGAGAGTAGCTTTACGTGTAGATGCGGAGCTCTGCACCACAGTAAGTACACTTACCGCCTTCCAGGCCCCTGATAACAGCCCGAAAACCGCCCCGTTCAATTAACAAAGTGCGGCACTCCGGGCAGTACGTATGCGCCCCGGGGTGCCCCGGAACATTGCCCAGGTAGACGTAATTTAGTTTTTGCAAGGCTTGCTCCCTGGCTTCTTCCAGATCGGGTACCGGGGTAGGGGGCTGAGAAAAAGTATAATCGGGGTGGTAGCGGGAAAAATGCAGGGGAATATCGGGGCTGATACCGGAAAGCCAGTCTACCATCCCTCTGATTTCTCCCCGGGAATCGTTGTGCTCCGGGATTACCAGGTAAGTTACCTCCACATGAAGTTCACCTGCACTTTTTTCTACGGTTTGCATAACCGGTGCCAGCCTTCCCCTGCAGTATCTGGTGTAAAATTCTTCACTAAAAGCTTTGACATCCACGTTCAAGGCATCTATATAAGGGAATAGCCCGGACAAAGCGTCAAAAGATAAAAAGCCGTTGGTGACCAGCACGTTTTTATAGCCATGGCGTTTTACCAGCCGGGAAGTATCGTAAACAAATTCAAACCATATAGAAGGTTCATTGTAAGTAAAAGCTACTCCGGTGCAACTGGAACCGGCCTGTTTTAAAACTTGCAGTACCTCTTCCGGCTTACGCCTTTGAGCCTGCCTCTCCCTTTCTTCCTGAGATATGGGCCAGTTCTGGCAGTAAGGGCATTTAAAATTGCACCCCCAGGTTCCCAGGGACAAAACGTCACTTCCCGGATAAAAATGGTAAAGAGGCTTTTTTTCCACGGGGTCTACAGCTTCCGCCACACAGGCCCCGTAATTTTTCAGCAGTAGCTCTCCGTCCTGAACTTTCCGCACCCCGCAAATTCCTTCCTGATCTTCATCAAGGAGACAGTGGTGCGGACATACCCCGCAAAGGAACTTTCCGTTCTGCCTGGTATATAGGCGCGCTTTTTCCCGGCTCATACATCTTCATCTCCTTCTTCAGTGTATCTGTGTACAGTAAAACAGTATGCCTGGTAAGTGTCGCCAGGGGAAATACCCCCTTTCTGCATGGCTACCCGGAGCTGCTCTTCAACCGTGTCTATGCCTTCCAGGTCGGGAAGCAGCAGGCCGCTTTTTTTACCGCTTACCACCAGGAGACCATAATAACGGGGATCCAGCCTGGAAATATCTTCTACCTGTTCCATCGGTGAAAGCACATCTACTGATACAGTTATTTCCTCCAGCTCGCCTGCCCGCAGGGGAGGGAAACGTGGATCTTCGAAACCGGCTTTTACAGCATTGACTGCTATTTCACGGGCCAGGTTATCGCAAGCAGGCATGACCGTACCAATACATCCCCTGAGCCTGCCTTTTTTCTTAAGAGAAACAAAAACGCCGCTTTTTTCCTCCTCAAGTTCAGGAACCATCTTTTCCGGTCCCGGAAGAGGTTTGCCATCCAGCAGGTAATTCTGCAGGCTCTGGCGTGCCAGTCCGGTTAATTCTTCGCCCTTTAAAGCGCGATCTTGCCTTTTATTGGTGCAAGCATCCGGCCGGGAACAAGAACTGCTGTTTTGCCGCTCTGGTTCACTGATGTTTACGGGTTCAAAAGAAGCAACCATATATCCTACTCCAAACGGCCCCTCGTACGAAAGCACTTCCTGCTTAACCTCCATGCCTTTCAAGCAGCCCAACAGTATTACCAGGGAGCGGAAGCCGCACTCTCCCGCCCTATCTATGAGCGACTGGTCCATGCCAAGTATATCCTCTACCCGGTATTCCCGGAGTAGTTGCACCAGGGTCCGGTCGAATTCTTTTGCCCCGGGGTCGTACCCGGCAGGCGCCTGCGGAGTCAGCCGGTGCGAAAGATCTCCACTGGCTATTACCGCTGTTTTTAAGCCACGTTTTTCTATAGCTTTTTGTAAAATCACGCCAAATTCGTATTGCCTGGAAGATGGCTCCATGCTAAATGCCATTGCCAGCCCGGGTATCCTTAACTGCTGGTAAAGGTAATACAGGGGCACGGTAACCCCGTGGTCCAGCCTGCCTTCTTCCCGAAAGGCAACTTTCACCCCTGCCTGTTCTGCTTGCTGTTTCAGCTCGTTTAGCAGTTCACGGTCAGTTTGAAGTTCAAGAGCCACACTTCCAGCGCCAAAACCGGCAAAGTCTCCTTTTAGTTTTTCACCGGACATAACTGTTACCGCATCACTGTGCACCGGTCCGTGCGGAGTAATTATCACTAACGTTTCCGCCCCCGCTTCCTTAACCCTGCAGCAAAGGTTTTCCAGGGCTTTATAAGTTTTTTCCACTTTTTTGAGCTGACCCCCCCCGATTTCAGGAATCAGAAGCGGGGGATGAGGTGCAAAACCCCCTATTACTACCCCATGGTATCTCCCTCCGTGTTTGCTTTATTTACTACTGTACATTTTATCATTTCCTCATTGTGGTTCAAGCTTATAGTTGAAAGAAACAAGACAGTAATATAATGGGGATTGCAGTAAAAGTGGAAAAACCACAGGCAGGGCAAAAGCCCTGCCTGTACAATCAGCTATAATAAACTATAAAACTTGATGCCATGTTACTCCTTCAGCGCACTCAAGATAGACCGCAGCCTTTCCCGGTAGCCGGCATTCTCAATAACGGTACCCGTGACTACCACGTCTGCCCCTGCCTGCCTTACTCTACGAGCATCTATAGCGTTGCGGATACCTCCACCAACAATAAGGGGAATACCAAGCTCTTTCTTGACCGCCCGGATCATACCAGCCGGCACCGGCTGAGCCGCCCCGTTTCCGGCTTCCAAAAGAATAAACTGCATACCCATAAATTCAGCAGTAAGCGAATATCCAATTGCGTTCCAGAAGTTGTCACGGGAAACCAGTTCCGCTTCTCCTATTTCCCCGATCTTCATACCGGGTTCTACAACAATATAGCCGGTGGGAATAACTTCTACCCCCAGCCGCTTGAGCATAAGCGCAATCTTGGAATGAGCCCCGGTAATAAACTGGGCATTCCGGGAGTTCATCATGCTCAAAAATAAAACCGCATCAAAGTTCAGGCAGAATGCTTCGGCTCCGGAAGGAAAGTATATTATGGGGATATCCGCTTTTTCCCGGATTGAAGAAGCGGTCTCTACCAGGTTCCTCTGGGTAGTTCCGCTGCTGCCGGTAACAAAGATGAGATCGCTGCCCACTTCCTGTGCGGTATAGGCAAGCTTGCCTGCCGCTTCAGGAACCTGCCTGACCGGGTCAATAAGAGTTATGTGGACGGTCCCGTTTTTAAGTTTGTTTTGTAAATACTCCAAAACTTTCATAATTAAATTACCCTTCTTTTTGATGGGTTTTATAGTTTAAATTTATTATAATAAACTTTCTTTAGTTTGACAACAGCTAAGTTTTTCCGTATATCCCCCTTTTTCAACTATACAAACAAATTTGGTTTATAACTATTTTATTTTGTAATCGCTAAAGCTTAAATATACCCTGTTTGCTCTTTCTAACAGTTAATCAATGATGCCGTTTTACCTGCCACAACAGGGAAAACCTGCTGCCGGCATTTCACTCTCCTTCCGGCTGCAAGCCGGTTAAAGGGAGGTGTACCAGCCGGTTAAGCCGGACCAGGAAAAAGGCCGCTTCTTTTACTTTCCTGCCGGTTACCTGCTGTACTGCAAGTGCGTAAATACAGGCCTGCGGCCGATAATGTTCCATTTTCTGCTCCACTGCTTCAGGGTGCGACAGGTAATCCGTTTTGTAATCCACTACCACCAGGCCGTCTTCTTCTTCTATTAAAAGATCTATTAACCCTTCCAGGAGAACGCCACGGCATTTAACACTAAAAGGAACTTCCCGGTATATTTTTGCTTTCTTCACCCTTTCCCATAGAGTGCTTTCCAGGGTGGCCTCCACCAGGCGATGTAAAAGCGAGATCTCTTCTTTTTCCAACCCCCAGAAAAGTGCAGCTTCCTGTACCAGCCCGGCAATTTCTTCTTCCGGCGGCTGGATGCTTATTTTTTCCATTACCCGGTGATAGGCCGAGCCCAGGCCAGCACTCCCGGGAAGGCGAGGTTCTTCTGTCCCGTATTCCTGGGTATATTGGGTATATTCCGGGCTTTCTTCATCTACCAGGGTGCTGGCACTTAAAACCGCCGGAGGGGCTGAGGCAGAATTGATGGTGTTTTCCAGTTCTTCACTCCATTTGTGCTTTAGTTCCACCAGCTGCGATACAGAAACCGCTTTTTGCCTCCCGTCACTGTTTTTTCTCCTTTTCCTGTTTTCTTTAACTTCGGCCAGCAGCCTGTCGTATTCCTGCTCTATCTTCTCCATATCTTCACCCATGTCTTCACCCATGTCTTCATCTTCATGCAAGTTGCCGCCGGAAGGTATTTTGCCCAGCTCTTGTAATTCGGAGAGGTACTTCCAGTACCCCCAGCTTTTTCCTTCGGTTAGCGGCAGTACCAGGTAATCCCTGGCCCTGGTGGCCGCCACATAAAAAAGCCTCCTCTTTTCCGCTTCCTGGCGAGCTTTTTCTTCTTCTTTCAATTGAGAATAACCGCAAGTTTCAAAACCGGGCGCTCCCATGTATACTTCGAAACGCTTGCTTTTCCTGTCTGTAATAACCGGGGGAACCCGGCCCTGGCCGGACATGAAGTTGGCCAAAACTACCAGCGGAAATTCCAGTCCTTTAGAGCCATGCACGGTCAGCAGTGTTACCGAATCCCCGGTTTCCGACCCGCCAGGTTCCGGCTCTTCTTTTTCCTTTAACGAAGAGTCTTTAAGCCACTGCACAAACTTTTTCACGGTTAGCGGTTCTTTTTTCTCCCACGAGCGAGCCAGGTCTACTGCTTTTCTAAGATTAAGTACGGCCCGATCCCCGCCGGGTTGGAAAATGGCTGCTTTTAACAGCCCCGATTTTTCCAGTATTTCTTCCAGGTAAGAAGAAACGGAGAAATGGTGCCTGTTTTGGCGTAGTTCACGCAGGAAATTAAAAGCCCTGCTTATTTCCCCGGGAGCTTTTTCCGCTTTCATATTTTTCTCCTGCTCCAGGTAATTAAACCCGCCGCCGGCATGAACATGGTTCAACAGCATGTCATCTGATATGCCAAAAACATGGCGCAGGGTGGATACTACCGCGGTTTCGTGGTAAGGGTTGTCCAGGGAATATACCAGGGAGGCAAAATCGTTAATTTCCCTGCGGCGGAAAAACAATCTTCCTCCTTCCAGGCGGCACGGAACTTCCAACTCACGCAGGGCCTCTTCGTAATAGTGAATCCCCGTGGTAGCAGGAAACAAAACCGCAATATCGCCGTAACCCAAAGCAGCCGGTGCTCCTTCTTCCACCCGTAGCTGTTGCTGCTCAACTTTATTTTTTATAAACGAGGCCAGCCAGCGTGCTTCCCGTCGACGAAGTTCATCGGCATTAAACTCCTTCCACTCTTCAGGTGGGTGGCAAAAAGTAAGGTGACGGGAGCAAAAGTCGCTACGGCAGGGGTGCAGGGGGGTGTAATCGGGCTGGTAGCTGCGGTCGGGGTAAGGCTTTATTAATTGTGAAAAAGCATCGTTAACCCAGTTAATCACCGAGGGAACCGTCCGGAAATTCTGGACTATGGAAAGCTCCTCCCCTTGCCCCTGCAGGCAAGCCCTTACTTCTTCGTAAACCTGGATATCCGCACGGCGGAAACGATATATGGACTGCTTGGGATCGCCTACAATAAACAGCTTACCGGGGGAGAGCTCTACCCGGTTCCACCAGTGGGCGGCGGGGGTTTTTTCCGCCAGAAACATGACTATTTCCGCCTGGAGTGGATCAGTATCCTGGAATTCGTCGACCATAAGGTAGTCGTACCTGCTCTGAAAATATCTCCTGGTTTCCCGGTTATCCCGCAGCAGGTTCCGGGCCTGCAGCAGTATATCGTTAAAATCCAGCACACCAGCAGCTGCTTTTTCTTCTTCCAGGTATGCAAAAAATTCTTTCAGCCATTCCACGGCCTCGCCGGCAAGGTAGCCAAATGCTTCGCGCCGCATTTCCACCTGCAGATCTTGTAACTCGCGAGAAATTTCTTTCTGCTCCGTGCAGGTTTCAGGCGGTTTCCAGTTTTTCCGGTTTCCCGCGGCTTTTACTACCGGCATTAAATGCAGCAGGGAATAAGTAAAATTTTCTTCATCAAGGTGCCTGGCCCGGTTTAACCAGAAGAAGAAGTTGCGGGCCTGCCGGTAACCTTTGTCGGAATCGTCCAGGCAGCAGGAAATATAACTCTCCCACTGCTGTGCTTTTTCTTCGAGCTTCTGCCGGCACTGCCGGGGATTAAAACGGGAAGCGGAAGGGCTGCCTTCCCATACCACATCACGCTGGTGATAAAGTGAATAGGCCAGCGGAGCTAGGCGGTCCGGTGAAAAACCCTGCTTGAGGAGCAGGCGAAGGACTTCACTTTCCTGATGCAGCTGGTAACCCAGCCACTCTTCCCAGGCTTGCCCAAAAAAAGCATACATACTTTCCCCATCCAGCACTTCAAATTGCGGGTCTATCCCCGCTTCTACCGGTTTTTCCCTCAGCAAACCGGCGGCAAAAGAATGTATGGTGCCCACCGGGGCATATTCCAGGTCTTCCAGTGCCCTGGCTATCCTGCGGCGGCGGTTACCGCCTGTTACGTTTTTTTCCTGTTCCAGCTTCTCCCGGAGGCGTAGTTTTAACTCCACCGCAGCCTTCTCCGTAAAAGTTATAGCCGCTATCTTTTCCACCGGGGCACCTTTTTCCACCGCCAGGTTGTAAAGGCGCTCAATAAGGAGGCTGGTTTTACCGGTTCCCGCACCGGCTTCCACCCAGAAATTTTGCTCAAAGTCCCCACAAGCCCTTCTACGGTGAGAAGAATCCACAAACTCTTCTGCGTTTCCACCAGTTTTACCTTCAGCCACTTGCCAGTCCCTCCTTTAGCCTTTCCCACTCTTGAAGCCCGGGATCCTGCTCTTTATATTTTATTACACTGTGTATACCGGGGCCGCATACCATTACATACGGGCACCACCGGCAGGAAGAAGCGGGATAGGGAAAGAAACTACCCCGGTCAATAAGAGAGCAAATACCGTCCAGTTTTTCCAAAAACAGCTCCTGTTTCTGCGCCAATGTCTCTCCTTCAAAGGTGAACACGGGAAATCCGTCCCGGCGGCTCAAGTATATGAAGCTTGCTTCCATTTTTTCCAGCGGTATCTTTTTAAAGATTTCACCAGCAACCCGCAGGTAAAGGACCAGCTGCAGGGGTAACTTATCTTTAAACCCGGAAGAAGAAAATTTAACCCGGCCGGTTTTATAGTCCACTACCCTTAACCTTTCTCCTGCGGTGGTTTCATCCAGCCGGTCTATTCTTCCCCGGAAATAAAGTTTTTTTCCGGAAGGCTTTAATAAAATCTCCACCGGCTTTTCCAACTGTAGCTCGCCCGGCTGCCGGGACGACGGCTTGGAACCCGGTTCCCCAAAGCTGATTTCAAAATGGCGGGGAATAAAAAGTGATTCTTGAACGGCTTCGTTTTCCACATATTCCAGCATTTCTGCAATAATATGTTCCTGTTCTACACGCCAGGCCAGGGAAGGTCCTGTAATCATGGTTTTTTCCAGATGGCCCAGGTGCTCCTTTACTTTACCTTCCATTAAACTCAAGGCTTCATCCAGGCGCTTTTCCCCCAGGGGAAGCATCTCTTTTTGCCGTGCTTCCCGGTAAAAATCTTCCAATACCGAGTGCACAATTGCGCCCCTGTCCAGGCTTTCCAGCTTTAGCTTTTCTTCGGGCTCTTCCAGGGAATCCAGCTGCAAAATACGCTTTAAAAAGAAATAATGCGGGCAAAAAAGGTAGTCTTCCAGGTAGGAAACAGAAATAGTTTTTCCATAAGGGCGGTAATACGGCATTACCGATTCTTTTAACGGGGCGCTTTCCAGGACGCCTTCATATTGCGTCAGGTGAGATAAACTGCGGCTGTGTGTTTTCTCTTGCAGTTTATTCCACCAGGGAAGTATTTCCCGGAAGTACCGGAACAGGCTTTCTTCCTGCAGGCCGGCGGCAAGTGCCAGATCATATTCACCCGGGGTTACCGCTTTTTCCGGCAAGGCGGGAGCATGGGAAGGGATATAGCGGTAACCCGGCAGGTCTTCCAGCTGATTCAATGAAAGCCGCCGGCCGCACAGCATCTCTCCCAGGCGCAGGAGATAATGTGAAGGCGTCTGCTCTTTTCCTGTTCGAGTATCCCGTCGGGGATAGGAAAGATAGAGGCGGTCCGAAGAAGTCTGCAGACCTGAAATAAACTGCAATTCTTCTTCCTGCAGGTTTTCCCGCCTCAGGGAAAGGTCGGGGTAATTTTGCCTGTCTTCCTCCGGCAAAACCGGGTTTTGAGGAAGTGCAGCAGGGTACTTCGCTTCCAGTATTCCCGGCATAAAAACTACCGCAAAACTCAAGTTAAGCGCGCTTTTTAAAGGTACTACCGTAACCCCGTCTTTCTGGAAATTGCCCCAGGGAATGGAGGTTTCCCGGAGAACTTTCACCACCAGGGAAACAGCCTCCTGAAGGGCAACCGAATGATCCAGGTGTTCCAGGGAGCGCAGCAATCCCAAAGTTTTGAGCAAAGTATTTAATTCCGGGGAATCAAGGAAAAAACCTTTGATGAAGTTTTCCACCCCTTCAATATAGCCCGCCCAGGAATCCCTGGGGGGAAAGTCATCCATGGCTCCCTGCAGTTTTAAAATAAATTTTTTAAAAAGCAACAGCTGGGTAAGGTGCCGATCCTTATCGCAGCTGTCATTGCCAGATTCCTCTCCCGCTTCACCCCGGGCCTGCCGGTAAAGCCTCTCTTCAAGTCGAGTCAGGCGTTTTTCCCAGGCCTTTTTACCCCGGGTAATACCGGCTTCCAGGGAAAAGAAATCCCACAGGGCGGTGGAAACCTCCCCCTTGTGGTTCAATATTCGGCTGTAGTCAAAGGGGGCGCTGCTAACCAGTTCCATTACCCGGTGCCGGGGCCATGCGGTGTTCATAAGCTGAAGGCATAGCGACAGGGAACGACCCGCAGGAGTGCTGTCCAGGGTTCGTCCCGAAGGAAGGTAACAGGGAATTCCCAGGTAATTAAAATTTTCCTGCAACAGGGAAAAATATGCCGGGTCTTTTACCAGCACCACCATTTCCTTAAAAGTATATCCTTCGCGGGCCAGCTCCAGCATCCGGCGCGAAATTTCCCTGGCTTCTTCTACTTCTCCAGGAGTAGACCACACTTCAAAACCGTCATTATACCACCCCGGGCTATCCTTATACTCATAAAAACTGCTGTTCCCGCTGCTCCCGGAATAAAACGCGTTTTCCTGCAGGAATTCTCTTATACCCGGTGAAGGAGAAGTAACCGCTTGGGGAGAAAGGTGTTCAACGGTAAAACCACTGTTCTCGAACCACCGAAGCTGTCTCTCTCCCGGGGGATACCAGAGGGCAGTGCGGTTAATAAAAACGTATACCGGCAGAGAGCAAGAGATCTTCTGCAGCAGGTCTTCCTGCAGCCGGTTCAATCGATGCACCCCGTAAAGTATAAGGGCGGGCCAGTCCAGGTAAGAAAATTGCGCTTCCTGTGCGCACCTGTACAGCGCAGCTTCATCGTAATAATACATCATCCAGCCATTATATTTATCATAAAGCTGCTTTAACCGCTTCCACCTTTCCCCGCTGTTTTCTTTAACCTCAAGTTTATCAATCCCGGCTTCCCTTAATTCTTTAAAAGTTTTTTTCAGCGCTTCTTTAAAGCCGTCATGGTTGGCAACCGGCGCAAAGTAAGAAGAGGCGGGCATGCCAGAAACAATTTTCTGCACTACCCGTTCTTTACCGTAAAAAGGCAGCGCTTTTTTCCCCGGACCGGTATATTTATCCCCCAGTTCCCGGGCCAAATCGGTAAAAGTAGAAAAACGGAGGTTTAAATGACTGCACCCACGCTCCGCCAGCGTTCTCCGCAAATAAATACCGGTCAGGTTGGAATCCACTATTACCCTCAAAGGCTGTAGCAGGTATTCCTCCCGGATAGTTTCAATTTTCGACTGGAGCCCGGGAACCAGATCGCGGGTAGTGCCATAAAACAGTTTGTTTTCCATCATAACTTTTCCCTGCCTTCCTTGAAATCAAACAGAAAGTGAAACAGAGAATTAAACAAAGAATCAAACAAGGTGCCTCCAGGGGCACCTTTAACCACAGTTTAGTTATTATATTACCAGCCTGCAAATTACCTTTTGGAAAATTGCGGAGCCCGGCGTGCTTTTTTTAGGCCGTATTTTTTGCGTTCTTTCATGCGCGGGTCCCTGGTCAAGTAGCCTGCTTTTTTAAGAGTCTGGCGGAAATCGGGGCTGGCTTCCAGCAGTGCCCTGGCTATACCATGGCGTACCGCACCTGCCTGCCCGGACATGCCTCCACCGTTTACCTTGGCTATAACATCGTATTTCCCAGTTACTCCTACCGCTTCCAGCGGCTGCCGAACTTTAACTTTCAGGGTTTCCAGGGGGAAGTAATCGTTTATGTTTTTCCCGTTTACAGTTATTTTACCGCTGCCTACAACCAACCTTACCCGGGCTACGGCTTCTTTTCTGCGCCCGGTACCGCTATACTGGAGCTGTGCCAACATTTACCCCTCCTTTCCCTGCTCTATTCTTTCTTCCCAATACACGGGCTTTTGAGCCTCGTGGGGATGCTCGCTGCCTCTATATACTCTAAGTTTTTTCAACATGGCCCTTCCCAACCTGTGGCCAGGAAGCATTCCTTTAACTGCAAGATAAACAGCTCGCTCCGGTTTTTCCCTGAGGAAATCGGCATAATTTTTCTTTTTTAAACCCCCGGGATAACCGGTATGGCGGTAGTAATATTTCTGCTGCAGTTTTTTGCCTGTAAGCACTACTTTTTCTGCATTAATTACTATAACGTGATCCCCGGTATCCACGTGAGGCGTATACTCCGGCTTATGCTTTCCTTTTAATATACCGGCCACCTGCGTGGCTACTCTTCCCAGTGGCTTGCCCGCTGCATCAACAATGTACCATTTCTTTTCTATTTCACGGGGCCGGGCCATGTAAGTTTTCACCGTCATTTTTTTCCCTCCTACTGCATCTCGAGAAGTTACCCTCATTTTTGTAAATCCGTACCTTACGCCACAAAGAATATTTTATTATACCCCGGTGCTACTGTCAAGGTAATGGTGTAAGCTAAAAAAATATTTTTTCCAGGCAAAGGCCTTTGGCTGGCAATGCTTCCCAGCTTCGCCCGGCATCTCCTTCCACCACCCGCTGCAATTCTTCAACCGGAAGGCGCCCCCGTCCTACTCGAAACAGGGCTCCCGCCATAAAGCGCACCATTTTATATAAAAAACCGTCCCCGGTCACCTTTATACGGACCAGGTTCCTGTCCGGAATCTTTTCAACAAATACTTCAAAAACTGTGCGCACGCTTACCCCGGCACTACTACCGGAAGCCTGGAATTCTTTGAAATCATTCTTTCCAACCAAAACCTGTGCCGCCCGGTGCATCAAATTAACCTCCAGCCTGCCGGGATAATGCCAGGCGTACAGCCTTTCCAGGGGCTGAGGAAAGGAAGCATTGTCTATAGTATAAGTATACAATTTTCCCCTGGCACGGTGCCGGGCATTAAAATCCGCATCTACAAGGCAAGCCGACCAGACGGCAATATCCGGGGGCAAGCGGCTGTTTAGCGCAGCAGGAATCCTGTCAACCGGGATACTTGGCGGTGCCTGGTAGTTTACAGCCTGGTCTCGGGCGTGCGCCCCGGCGTCGGTTCTGCCGGCGGCAGAAGTTTTTATTTCTTTGCCGAAATAAAGCTCACTCAGGGCCTTTTCCAGGGCTCCCTGGACTGTACCGGTATTTTTTTGTTTTTGAAAACCGTGGTAATGCGTGCCATCGTAAGACAACCTGATTAATATGTTCTGCATGCTAATTTCCCCCCACTCCCGCTGAATATTCCAATGAAGCCGATGAGCTGCTTGCTGATATCCAATCATTTATTTTTTTGAAGTAGCAGTAGTTTACGCGCTCCCATCGGGGGAATATAGCAGCTGCACAATTGCGATTGCTCAATAAAGCAGGTAATACTGCCCCATTATACCATCATACTGCTCCCCGCTGTACTTGAAGCGGTTGGACACCGTTTCTTCTGCTTCCAGCACGTTGCCAAAGGCGTCGTAATCGTAGCGGTTTAGCACTGCCCCATCTTCGCCGGTTAAAGCAACCACATCGTGGTGGTAGTTCTGCAGGTAGTAGTTAAGTCCCTCTCCCCTGCTTTGGGCCAGGATATGGTGACCCCAGATGTTGCGGTTTCTTAGAACTCCTTCACCGTCCATTTCTGCAGTTACCAAGCCCTTATGGAACAGGAAGCGGCTTAAATTACCATTTTCGTCAACCGCTGCACGTAATCCTTCCGGGTCGTAGTAATTTTTCTGGTAGCTGCAGAAACCGATGACAAAGGCGAGCTAAAGAATCGAAACATCTGGGGCCATCATCTCCTGGCCCAAAGCAGGGGAGAGGGGCTTAACTACTACCTGCAGAACTACCACCACGATGTGGTTGCCTTAACCGGCGAAAATGGGGAAGTGCTCAACCGCTATGATTACGACGCCTTTGGCAACGTGCTGGAAGCAGAAGAAACGGTGCCTAACCGGTTTAAGTACAGCGGGGAGCAGTACGACGGCATAACGGGGCAGTATTACCTGCGAGCCCGTTTCTACAACCCAGTATTGGGCAGGTTTATGCAGGAAGACAGCTACCGGGGCGACGGGTTAAACCTGTATGCGTATGTGGCCAACAACCCGGTTAAGTACGTGGACCCCAGCGGGTTTAATAAGTGTGGGGTGGGAAGTGCTTCAAACAGTATTATAAATGCTATTTCTGTTAATAATGCAGGCATAAGTAATAGCATGATTTCTCCTCATACTGTTAAT
>PWGO01000125.1 GCA_003554525.1 Syntrophomonadaceae bacterium
AAACAATAACGCTTAAATAACCATGCCAGCCTATTATCATAATAGCGTACAACCATTAAGGTGCGTGAAATCTATGAAAAAGGAAAAAATATTGTCGATAGTACTTGGACTATGTTTATTGACGGGTGTACTGAGCACTGGTCTTCTAGCGACGGCTGAGACCGATGGAGTTACACCGGAGAACGAATACGGAATAGACGACCTGTCAAGGGTGCAGGGAAGATGGATCGAGAGCTACGATGAAGTGGCACGGTTATATGTTGACAACGAAACAGTGACTGAAGGATATGGAAACGTCAGTGTTATCGAGCAAGGCCGCCCCAACAACATCGCTCGTGCTGAATCAGACGACGACACCGCTTTGCGGGCGTTTGGTACTACTGGTATTTGGGATTGGGGTGCCGGAACTGCTGCCGGCCACCTTGGTTGGTCTGTAACCGAGCCAGAGATTGGTGATAACGTGACTTACGTGTCCGAGATACCAGCAGAAAATGTAGACGCTGATACGGGATACTTTATCGCCTCGCATCGTGAGGTCGACGCCAGTGTAGTAGATGGTGATATGTATACACAATACGAGCCTATCCCCTCTCTAGAGATAGAAGATGAAGGTTTCGAATGGATCGAAGCATCTATTCGGTCTCCTTCGTTTACAGATGCAGATCTCGATGACAATTTCAATACTACAGGAAACGGCACCGCCGAGCATTTTGAGAGCTACTCGGTCTTTGTCAGAAGCGAGGATGATCCCAACCGTGAAGAGTGGTCTCGTGTTGGTGAAACTGAAAAGATAGATGAAGATGACTACAATGGCGAGTACGATGATCCTATCGTACCAGACCCGGCCACATACAACGAAACCGCTCCGACCGATAACATCACAGGGATGAACAATATAAACATCACTGACCTTGAGCCCGGCGCGGAATACGATATGAAGGTTCGTGTGAATCTTGGCGACTTCGACGGTGAAGTGGAACACTCGTTCTCCGAAGGTCCAGACGAATCCTATACAACCTGGTCGACGAGTGCAGTAACAACACAACAGACGAATATGCACGCACACTTCGAGCCGGAGATCGTTAGTTATCCTGAAGAGGCTAATGAAACGGAAGACGTGGACATAGATTATACTATAGAAAATGTTGGCGATGAAGCCGGTGAAGAAGATTGGCAGTTTACCATCACACCTATTGATGGTGACGAACCCGTTTTCGAAGAGAAAGGTGAGAATCTAGAACTCGATGTCGATGAAAACGTAACAGGTGATTTTACTTGGGAAACGGACTATAACGATGCAGGCACGTATGAGATGAATCTCACAACTGATAGTGACGTTGATACAGTGGAATTTGATTTAGCAGGGGAGGACCTGTTCGAGGTCGACGTAGAACAGTGGAACGAACCGGTATATGAAAGCGAAGATCTGGTTGTTACGGCGAACGTGACTAATGAAGGTTCTGGTCCGGGTGAACAGGACATACATTTCACTGTTGAAGACGGGGATGGACAGACTGTTTTCGAAGATGTGGATGAGAACGTTACAATCGACGGAGAGGATTTTGAACTCATCGATTTCGTGTGGTCTACAGATTACAGCGATAGTGGTGAATACACAGTAGAAGTTGAAAGTGAGGATGACGAAGCAGAAGAAGACATCACTATAGAAGACGCTTCGTTCTTTGAAGTCGATGATGTGATTGCCAGTAACGCCCCAGAAGGGGAAGAAGTAGTGGTCGAAGCGAATGTGAGCAATCTCGGTTCTGCCGAAGATATACAGGACGTCAATCTCACAGTCCATGCTGAAAACGATGGAACTGAATTTGTGGTTGATGAGAAAGAAGTGCAACTTGGTGGTCTTCATTACGACGTGATCGAACTATCATGGGATACTGACTATAACGATGCTGGAAACTACACCGCTGTAGTATCCTCAGATGATGATCAGGGTGACGATGACTTCAACGTGAGCGCCGATAGTTTCTTTGAAGTCAATATAACCGAGAGTGAAGGCGTTGTTGAAAATGAAAAATTCGTAGGAACATACAACTTAACCAACATAGGAAGTGCCGAAGGAGTACAAGACGTGACTGTTGAGATGGAAGATGACGACGGCACTGTTGTCGAAAGTGATGACTATGAAAATGTGATCATAGATGGTGGCGATAGTCAGGAATTCGACTTTGAATGGGACACAGAATACGGGGATGCCGGTGACTACACGATGATCGTTGAGACCGAAAGTCAAGGGTCTGCAGAAGAAGGTGTTACTATCTTCGCTACTGAGTATTTTGCTGTAGATATCGAAAGCACAAATCATCCTGTTGATGAAAACGAAGAGCTCTTGGTTGAAGCCGATATCCATAATTTGGGTACGATGAGCAGCGAGCAAGACATAACTTTCACTGTTGAAGATGAAGATGATAATGAAGTGTTCTCCGATGAAACCTCCGTATCTCGAGACGGAGATCAATCTGAAACTGTTGAATTCGCTTGGCAAACTGAATTTGGTGATGTAGGTCATTATGAAGTATTTGTTGCAAGTGAGAATGAGACTGATAGTGAATGGATAGAAGTTGAAGGATCCTCATATTTTGAGGTTGAAATCATTGATCATGACGAAGATGTTGTTGAAGGCGATGATGTTGAAGTTACGGTCGAAGTCACTAATCACGGCTCAGAAGAGGATACACAGACGCTTGATCTTACTGTTGAAGACGGGCATGAGGACGACGAACCTGTTACTGTTCCTGGAGATAGCAGCACGACAGAA
Source organism: Syntrophomonadaceae bacterium (assembly GCA_003554525.1). GTDB lineage: Bacteria > Bacillota > Dethiobacteria > DTU022 > PWGO01 > PWGO01. The sequence goes on from PWGO01000125.1 coordinate 2,774, forward strand.
GAGTTAGTTTGGAACACTTCAGAAGGCGACCACGGTGAACATCAGTTGAACGTTTCGAGTGAGGACGATGAAGACAGTACTTATGTGGAAATTCTGATGGACGCTACTTTCACGGTAAACGAGTTAAATGTTGAACCGGACGAAGTATACTATGGAGAAGAAATCACTATAGAAGCTGAGGTCGAAAATATCGGTGAGGCAGCTGGTAAATACACTGCTCAATTTTACATGAATAGAAGTGAAGAGGATTCTTTTGAGATAGGGGACGATGAGACTGACACGGTTGATCCAGATGACACGGCAACGGTTTCAGTAAAGTATGAAACTAGTGCAGGTGATATAGGCCAGCCTGAAGTTGAACTCGAGGACATGAGTGAATCTCTAAGAGTTTATGAAGAGCCACGTGTATCGACGACGGGTCACGAAGATGTTGCCACGGAAGAGGCGACTATCCTCGGTGAACTAGACGTGATAGGGCTCGAATCAGAGATCACAGCGTACTTCGAGTGGGGCGAGAGTGAAGGCGATCTAGATGAGAAGACTGAAAACATCACTTTAGAAACGACTGGTCATTTCAATGAAACCTTGGAGGACTTGGAACCGGAGACAGAGTACTATTATAGGGCTGTGATCGAATGGGATGAAAAAGAAACGGGCGATACTTTATCTTTCACAACTGATCCAGAGGCCGAATTCGAGATAGAGATCGACGAGCATGATGAGGAAGTTATGCAGGAAGAAGTTGTTGAGGTCGAATATACTGTTACTAATGAAGGTGGCAGTGAAGGCACGCAGGATATAGTGCTCTATGTAGAGGACGAGGAAAAAGACAGGGATGAAAATGTTGAACTTGGTGTGGATGAAACAGATAGTGGTCAGTTCACCTGGGAGACCAGCGAAGATGATAGAGGAGAATATGAATTGACTGTTGAAACCGAGGATGACCATGATAACGTAGAAACCAACGTCTTGAAGCACGCTACATTCGAGATAACAGACCTTGTCGCTGAACCTGAAGAGCAGTACGTTGATGAGGATGTCACGATCATCGCTACCGTTGAAAACATAGGTGATGTAGCCGGTGATTATACAGTTGAGTTCGAAGGTGATGTTGATGAGACCAAAGAGCTTGATGAGGAACTTGCAGGTGGAGAAACCGATGATGTTGAAATCACGGTCGATCACGGCGAGACAGGTGAATATGAAGCTATAGCTGGTGATGAGGAGGTCTCTTATGAGATAGTCGATACGCCTGATGTTGATACATTGGAACCCGAGGACGTGGATGCTGATTCCGCTACCCTCCGTGGAGAACTGATCGATATAGGACTGGAAGACGGTGGAATCGATGTCTATTTCGAGTTTGCCGATGAAACTGAAACTGATAGCAAGACCCTCTACGAAGTTGGCGAATTTGAGGACTCTGTTGACGGTCTTGAACCCGGTACTGAATACGATTACAGAGCCGTCGTTGAATGGAATGGTGAAGCAGAGACCGGTAGTTGGGTATCTTTCGAAACAGATGATCCGGCCGAATTCGAAGTGAGTATAACAGATTATGACGACGAAGTAGAGGAAGGCGATACCGTTACAGTCGAGTATGAAGTTGACAACACTGGCGACGTCGATGACACTCAAGAGATAGTGTTCTACGTGGACGATGACGAGGAAGCTACAGAGAATGTCGAACTCGAAGCAGGTGAAACTTATGAGGGCTCTTTCGAGTGGGAAGCTGACGACGAAGGAGATTATGATCTAGAAGTGGCTAGTGATGACGATTCCGACTCCGTGACGGTAACAGTCGAAGAAGAAGGTATTCCATGGACATTCCTAGTTATTATCGGTGTAGCCGTTCTTTTAGCTGCTATACTACTGGCCTATTTCTTGATGAAAGACAAATACGAACTCGTGGTGAGAGAACCTGAAGGAGACGGTGTTATCAAAGTTGATGGAAAGCGAGTAACTGACTATCCCTATACGAAGAAATTCGCAGGGGACAAAGATGTCGACATAGGAGCAAGAAGTACAGAAAGTGCCTTCACAGAGTGGACTGGTGAAACACAGGGAATCCATGATAAGAACGAGAAGCAAACCACGGTCACGATGGACAGTGACTACGAGATATCAGCCAAATTTGCCGGAAGTAAATCTCGTGTTGACACCGGGGATATTGGTGGAACAAGTGGTTCAGTTGAGAGTGCTGATGCCGGTACTGATGAGGCCGGGGACGATTTGGATGAAACACTCGATGAAGTTGATGAGCTCTTGGACGAGGATATCTGATGCACCAATTAGTACAGCCGATTTTAAACCTCTTTCTTTTTATTTCTTGTTTTTTGAAGGATAAAGTATTTAACTCAAACAGACCATTTAAAGAGTAATCAGAGGTGTTTCCTATCGTCTCAAATGAAAATATCGTGAAATCCGTTTTCGCCGCATCTCTAGTGTTGGCGGTGTTCCTATTAGTGCTTAGCAGCTCATCCGCTGTTGGTAGTACATCTGAAAACCGTCTTTTCGAAGATGACGTTGAAAGTGTGTTGATCTCACCTGACCAAAATCAAACTCTAACTGCCGGTGAAACGATAGATTTTGATGCTGAAGCCTACGACGGTAACGGCACGTTAATCACAGATGATCCGTCGGATTTTTCTTGGGAAAACACGACGAGCGAAGGTCTCTTTGAGAAGACCGCTGCCGGGTCTTATCGAGTTACTGCTGAGTTCGAGAACCAAAGTTCTAACGCTGTTTATATCGATGTTGAACCTGCACCTGCCAGCGGTTTAGATGCTGAAGATATCGAAGCTGGCGCAGGACAGGAAGATAATATTACAGTTAGCGTTCTCGATGAATATGATAATCGCATTGAAGGTGAAACCGTTATAATCACCGACGATGATACGTTGAGCGGAGTGTCATCGGGCGATTCATCTGTTACGAATGAGAGTGGCGTGGTGACTTTCGCGTTCAACGAAACTGTTTCTGGGGAGTACGAAGTCGTTTTTGCTTCTGGTACTTTCATGGACATTTCTACCGTGGAGATAACACCTTCAGATGTTCACACGCTCGAAGTCACTCCCGAGGATGCAACACTTCTCGTGAATGAAAGTCAGGAATACACTGCCCACGGCTACGATCAATACAGCAATCATGTTGGTGACCTGACCGATCAAGTAATATGGTGGGATAATGTAACAGATTCAGATTGGGTCGGAAATGAGTTGATTCCGAAAACACCCGGTGTTTGGAATGTTACGGCAGTATATGAAGACGTTGAAGGCGAAGCGATTATCGACGTCCAGTCTGATGTGACTACAGATATCACTATCAAGCCAGTGGAAGATATGAACATCACCGCTGGCGATGATTTGCAGTTCGTCGCTACTGCTTATAATGATGAAGGATACGAAATAACAAGCAATCCTGTCGATTTTGAATGGAAAAACACGACAGTTTCAGGCGTTTTCGAAAAGACTGAAGCGCGAAGCTATGAAGTGCGTGCAGAAAAAAACGGTGTATCGTCACATACTGTTAATGTTACTGTGGAGGTGGGCGAGGCCGTAGAAATCGACATAGACTCGGAAGAAACAAATGTTATTGCAGGTGGAAATATCAGTTACTATGCCACTTCTTTTGACGAATATGGTAATAAAGTGGAAAATGTAACATCTGTAGTCTCCTGGTCGGATAACGTGCCCGAATCCGAATGGGACAATAACATCTTGACCCCAATAAGTTCTGGTGATTGGGTTGTCACAGCCGAATTTAATAACATGATTGCCGAAACTAGCATTGAAGTGGACACGGCCGATGCTGCTGAACTGGTGATTGAACCCCAATATGATGACACGATAGAAGCCGGAACCACCTTACAATTCGACGCTGAACTTCTTGATGTGTATAATAACTTGATTACAGATGATAACGAATTTTTCAGTTGGGACAACACTACCGATATGGGGGAATTCACCAAAACCACTGCAGGAACCTATGAAGTCAGGGCGTATGGAGAAGGCCTGTCGAGCGATGAAGTGAGTATAAGCGTTACCCCTTCGACTGTTGATGAAGTGAACATCACACCCACTGGGAACCCTATTATCACAGGGGGAGATGAAATCGACTTTAATGCCGAAGCCATGGATGAGTATGGCAACTTGCTCACAGACTACGATGCCGATTTTGAATGGCACGGTACTTCCAAGACGGGTCTGTTTACAGAAGTGAGTGCCGGCGATCATCATGTTTCAGCTACTTATGAGACCGCTTCCTCAGAAGAAACGGTCGTGACCGTGGAGCCCGCCGGACTCGATGGCGTTGAATTACATCCTAACGATATCGACGACGTTACTACCGGTGAAGAGGTTGTGTTCGGTGCCGAGGCCGTCGATGAGTATGGAAATGTCCTCGAATCTGATGACCTCAGGTTTGACTGGAGGAACACGACACGGACCGGTGTTTTCAACAAGACTACTCCTGGCCAATATGTTGTCAGCGCTTCTTATGAAAACGTGACTTCACAGGAGCTTTTGATCGATGTTAATATTGGCGATGTTCATGTCGTCGAGTTGGATCCCTCTGGTGAGGTTACAGCATTGGCTGGCGAGAGTGTTGAGTTTACTGCATCTGCTTACGATGAGTACGATAATCTTATCTCTTCAGAAGTCGATGATTTTCAGTGGGTTAACGCTTCATCATCTGGTTTATTCTATGAGACCCAGGCTGCCGAGTATATCGTTTCTGCTTCTTACGAAGATGTTGTTTCTGTCCCTGTTGAAGTGACCGTGGAGCCGAGTGAAGTTGATCGTATCAGTACAGAGCCGAGTGGTACGGTGGAAATAACAGCCGGTGAGAGTTTTACCTTCGCTGCCACGGCCACTGATGAATATGATAATGTTGTGGAGGACGACAACCTTGTTTTTTCTTGGACTAATGCACAAAATGATGGCACCTTTGACACTGTAGAGAAAGGGGAGTACCCTATTTCTGCGGAGTACGAAGGGGTAGAATCGTCAACGGTTCTGGTCTTAGTGGAGCCCGATGAAACAGTATCTGTTACTATTGAGGGTGATAGTGAACGAGGGTTGGTTGCTGGTGAAAGCTTACAACTCAACGCTTCTGCGCACGATACCCACGGCAACCTGGTGACCGAAAAGAACTCTGATTTTGATTGGGAAAACGCTACTGAGAATGGAGTCTTTTACGAAACTACTGCCGACATTTATACTATTACTGCGAGTTATGAGGGCATCGTATCTTCTCCCGTAAACATTGACGTTTTTGCTAGCGAACTCGATGGGGTTGAAATAACGCCTGTTGATTTAGATGATATGGGGGCGGGCGAAGCGGTGAATTTCTCCGCTGAAGCCGTGGATGAGTTCGGTAATATCATCACGGATGTGCCTGTGGATTTTGGCTGGGAAAACACCACCCAGAACGGTGTTTTCCAGGAAACACAGGCGGGTCGTTATGTGGTAAAGGCTCATTACGAGGAGAAAACATCGTCTGCAGTTGAAGTCGATGTTGTTCCCGGTGAGACGGATGAAATAAACATATATCCGAATGAGGACCAAGAAGTCGTGGCCGACCATGACCCGATATACTTTGAAGCACTTGCCTATGATGAATATGGGAATGAAGTCGAGGACGATGTTAAAGAATTTGTATGGGAGGATGTTACCGAAGATGGTGTTTTCTATCGAACTGATGCGGGCACATATGAGATCAGTGCGACTTATGATGGCGTGAGTTCCGATGTGGTTTATATCGATGTTCTGCCCGGCGATCTTTACGGTGTAAATATCGAGCCTGATGGTTCTGTCGAAGCCGAGGCCGGAGTGGATATGGCCTTTGATGCGGTCGCTGTTGACAGGTTTGACAACGTGATAACCAGTGAGAATTCAGAGTTTTCTTGGACGAACACTTCCAACAGCGGCGTGTTTAAAGAACGAACTCCCGGCGAGTATGAAGTGGAAGCTTCCTTCGAGAGTCAAACGTCGCCGTCGGTGTCCGTTACTGTAGTCCCTTCCGAACCATACAGGATTCATCTTTCGCCGCCTTCCGCTCGTACTATCACGGTGGGCGAGCAGATCAACTTCAGCGCATCAGTAGAGGACGAATTTGGAAATATTATAACTGACTCGGATGATGATTTTACTTGGCAAAACACCGATGCACATGGACTCTTCCACATGACTGAAGATGGGGTGTACCTTGTAGAGGCTTCTTATGAAGGTCTGAGCAGGAGCGTGCCGGTTTCTGTTAATCCCGGCCCTGTAGAGGATGTATTGCTCGTCCCCAACCAAGATGTGAATGTGTCGGCGGGAGACCCCGTGGTCTTCAATGCGGAGGCCCGTGACGAATATAATAATACTATTACCGACGACGACCAATCTTTTGTTTGGACCGGTACCGATGAAAACGGCGTGTTTTACGAGACAGAAGCAGGATCATACGAAGTCCGAGCAGAGTATGACGGGGTTCTCTCACCAACCGTTTCGGTGATGGTCGAACCCGAGGAAATTGCCTATGCGCAGATATACCCTAGCGAGGACACACAACTTCAAGCTGGCACTTCTCTACAGTTCACGGCAACGGCTTATGACAGATATCACAATGCAGTCACTAGTTCTGCAGATGATTTCACCTGGACGAATGTTACCAAGGAAGGACTCTTTTACCGGGAAGAAACAGGTGTTTATGAAGTGAGTGCGGCAATAGAGGATATCACCACCGACGCTGTTCTTGTCGAAGTGGTGGTTGGCGAACCTACCGATGTTAATATAAGACCTAACCAGGATGTTACATTGGTCGCAGGAGAGGAAGGCATCTCTTTCGAAGCGAGTGCCTACGACCATGTTGGCAACCTGATCACGGATGATCCTGAAAACTTTGAGTGGACAGGGGCAGACGGTTCAGGTCAACTTTACACCACAGATGCCGGCGCTTACGATGTTTTTGCGTCGCTCGATGATGTTTCCTCGAGAACTGTAACGGTTGAAGTTGTTCCGGGCGAACCACAAGAGCTAGAACTGGACATGTCTCTAGATGATTTAGAAGCTGGTGACGAGGTCACGTTCAGTGCAGTCCTTCAAGATAGATATGAAAATGAAATAGAGGATGTTACCGATGAAGCTTCATGGAGCATATCCTCCCCGGGAACTGATACCAAAGATAACACCATTTCTTCCCAAGATAATACAGTATTGGTCGACTCGAGTGGTGAGTGGGAAGTGACAGTAAATCATCAGGAATTCAATCAAACAAAAAGGTTTGATGTTCAACCTTCTGATCCATATCAAATTGAAGTGGATACCGATTTAGAAGAGGACGTTGTCAAAGCTGGCCGTGCCGTAGAGTTGAACGCTGATATCCTTGACGAATATGGAAATCTTGTTGAAGACGGTGATGTGACTTGGATAAATGCAACCGACGGTGGGGTGTTCCAGGAAGAAGAAACCGGTGATTACAATGTGAGAGCGGTCCATGAAGACGGGTTAGAGCAAACCGTTTTGATATCAGTTAAAGCTGCAGAACCGCATCATGTTGAAGTTGATGTGGTTGATGATCCTGTTGTTGAAGCCAATGAAACCGTTCAATTCGACGGTGAGGTAGTCGATAAGTATGGTAATACGATCATTGACGACAGAACCCACCTTGATTGGAACCGCGCTGACGATGGTCTTTTCAGGGAAACCCGATCGGGTGAGTACGAGGTATGGGCTGCATATGAAGGGGTAAGAAGCGACTATATCAGTATTGAGGTCATTCCTTCCCACGCAGTTACCGTTGAAACCGATATAGAGGACCCCGTGACGCTCTCTGCGGGCGAGGAAATGTATATCGGGGCCGTTGCCCTTGATTCGTATGGGAACGTCGTTAACGACGCTTCTGATGGATTTGAATGGATAAATCTGAGTTCACACGGCGGGTTTTCACAAACGTCTGCTGGAACATATGAAGTAAAGGTGGTGTATGAAGATATCTCTGTCGCTCACACCATTGAGGTCGAGCCAGGTGAGGCCGACGATATCGAAGTTGATTGGTCACTTGATGAATCGATGAGAGATTCAGAAGAGTTACGTGTTTGTATTGAGAACTTGCCTCTCTCCTTTGATGCAGTAGCGTTTGATGAATACGGTAATGTCATTACAGAGGAAGATAGTGAGTTCCTGTGGGATAATGCTAATGAAACTGGCCAGTTCTATACTGGAGAAGAAGGATTCTTTACCATTACTGTTTCGAGAGATGATATCAGTGAAACCGTCTTCGTACAGGTTGTCGAGCCCGAACCTGAAGATGAGGAACCTGAAATCAACCCTGTGTTGTTGCTTATTATTGTTTCTATCGGTATCATCTTCTTGGGTTTCTACAAGATTCACAGAACAACGGCAGATAAACATGATATGGTACAAACGAAATCAAAACCACCTAGTCGCACCGAGGACGATCTTGTGCAGAAAGCGGGGCCTGAAAGCACACCTTCTGATGTTTCAGAAACTGAAACTAGTGATATCCAACGCGATGAAGATGAAGGTGTAGATTCTGGGCAATTAGAACTGGAAAAGAAAAGCCAGTTATTAAAACGCGATATTGAGGAAGAAAAGCAATTGCTTTCTGAGAAAGCGGACAGGTTAAAGAGTTTAAAGAGGAAAATCGGAAAAAGCCAACAGCTCAGGGAGAAACTGCAGGAGAGGAAAGAAAAATTATCAAGTAAAGCGAGGCAATTGAAAGAAGTGAAGGACGAGTTAGAAGAAGAAAAAGAAATGCTCCTCGAAAGAAAGAACAAAGTTCAAGTGTTACAATCGGACATCGAAGAAAAGAAAGAACGGTTGAGTGAACTCCAAGAAGGTCAGGAGAGTTCTTTGTCTGTGGAAGAAGCGGAGGAACATGAGGAAAAAATCAATTCGTTAAAGGAACAATTGGCCGAAGCTAAAGAAAAATTCGAGGCGAAGAAGGATGAGTTAGAACAGAAAAAGAAAATCCTTACAAAAAAGGAAAACAAATTGAAGAAATACAAAAAACGTGTTCGAAGCCTCAAAGAAAAGTTAGAAAAACTGGCTGAGGATGGAGATAAAAGCAACATCGAGGAAGTCAAAACCAAACTCGAAAATGGAGCCAGTAAACTGAAGGAGACAAAGCGCCAACACAATAGACTTAAAGAGCGCATCGATGAATTGGAAAGGGGTGTCGCCAAGCAGCGCAACGTTTTAAAAGAAAAAAGAGACTCTTTGAAGACTGAGACGAAGGAATACAAGAAAAAACAAGAAAGGTCATCAGAAGTAGACGGAAAAGCTGTTGAAAGCGTCTCTGAAGAGATAGAGGAGGAAAAGGAAAAACTCGAAAAAGCAAAGAAGGAGTTAAAACAGTCAAAAAAGAAAGTTGAAGATTTGACTGCGAGTTTGAAAGAGTTAAAAGCAGACGTAGAAGCTGAAAGGGAGAATATTGGAAAGCTCGAGGAAGAACTCGATGACGTATGTCCAGATTCCCTCGAACAGTTGAGCGAGAAACAGGCAGAGCTCAAGACGAATGTTAAGGAGATAAGAGATTCTCTGAATGATAAGATGGATGAGTTAGAAGACGTGAATCAAAAGCTCAAGAAAAACTAATGATGCGGTATGATAGGAGTTGTGTCACGGGCAAAGACTAAATAGCGAGATCGTCTATTTTTAAAACGATATGGGTTTGCAGAGCGAAAGGCATGAACGTGTGATAAAAGGTGCTTTCCGCGCTTTTCTTACCGCTTTAGTCTGTTTAATGCTCATCTCTTCCCCTCTCAACACTCCGGCGCTTGGACACGAAAGTGTAGGACGGGGCGATGAATTGTTTTTAATTAGAGGATTCCAATCTGAATTTGATCACGATGATTATTACACGGAAGTTGAAGTCCTTGATGAATATGGTACTCACACGCTAGTAAGGGCGTCTGAAGATAGCTATGATTTGCTCAAAGAGAAATATAATGCTGAAAGGTTGAACCATCGAAATGAGCTCCACATCAAAGGTCATGTGATCGATACTACTGAATGCTTAGATGAGCAAGGCATTGGTTCGGATTCGAACGCCTATGATCCCAGCACTGAGGGGCTCTATATTGTAGATATGATCGGTCCTGTCAATCCTGATTGGCGAGACGCCTTGGAAGAAGAAGGTGTTAAAATAGTAAATTATGTTCCGAATTATGCGTACATCGTTTCGATGACACGCGAAGAAGCCGAAGCTGTAGAAGATAAGTTCTTCGTCGATTGGGTAGGAATTTATCACCCTGTGTTCAAAATTGATCAAGATATTGAGCCGGGTAGGGTTAATATCCGGGCGATCGGTGAACTTTCTTCCGATTTTATGAACCGTTTGAACTCGCGACTCGATGTCGTTTCTGTAAAAGATTCGGCAAGCGTTGGATCACAAATCACTGTTGAAAATGCGCCTCTCCAATATTTAGAGTTGTTAGCCGAAAAGGAAAATGTATACTACATTTCGAACGCTGTAGAACCCGAGCTGCACGACGAAGTAGCATCACAGGTCATTGGCGGTGGGGTGTGGTATTGGGATCCTGATGATGATCCTTATAACCCATATAGAGGCAGTGGTGATCATGGAGCATATGTTAACCAGCTCGGTTGGTCCGGCGAAAGCGTCACTATGGCTGTTGCAGATACTGGTGTAAACCCAGATCATGCTGACTTCCAGGACAGAGTTTATGATGGTTATTATTGGAGTGGTACTGGATGGGACGATGGGCATGGGCATGGGTCTCACGTCGCAGGTTCTGCAGCTGGTCACACCCACGGCGGTACAGAGCAAACTGTTGATGAATTCGGCACCATTCACAATTTAGGTCCGTTTTATGCTGGACAAGGTTTATCTTATGAATCGGACATATATTCGGTGAGGATTTTTGATAGTATGGGTGGCTGGGCAGGTCCTGACGATTATTTTGAAATTCCTGAAGTGGCTGCACAAAATTCTGACACCTACGTCCATGTTAATTCATGGGGCACAACGCAGTTCCTGGGCAGTTACCTAGAAAGTTCCGAGGCTTACGACGCCGCTGCGAGGGATGCAAACAGAGACACAGGAGATAACGAACCCATGGTGTTGGTGGTCGCTGCAGGTAATGATGGCCCTGACGATAATACAGTTGGTGCTCCCGCAACCGCTAAAAATGTAATCGGCGTGGCTGCTTCTGAAAATTTCATGCCTGAAGATGAACAGATAGATCCACCACCTGACAACCCGAACAGGATTGCACAATTCAGCTCGAGAGGCTGGACCGACGATAACAGGGTTAAGCCGGACGTCGCTGCACCCGGTGACGGTATCATATCCACGGGTGATTCAGGGGACGAGTATCTTTTCATGTCCGGAACATCGATGGCATGCCCGGCAGTATCCGGCGCAGCATCTCTGGTTGTCGAATGGTATGAGTCAGAGATGGGCGTGAAACCAAGTCCTGCAATGGTTAGAGGTCTTCTTATAAATTCTGCTTATGATATGAGAGATGAGGGTGGAGGAGGTATCGGCCCAGGTGAGTTTCCCGGACCCATCCCCAATGAGTTGGAAGGTTGGGGTCAAGTCAATCTGCCTTTCTTGATGGATGCTGACGCGCCTTACTCTTATATGGACCAAGGATCATTGTTGGAAACGGGCGATGTAGATGAATTCAAAGTTAGTCATGAAGATGGTGATGAACCTCTCAAACTCACTCTAACGTGGACTGATAAGGAGGCTCATGATGGCGATACTTGGGTTCTTAAAAATGATCTCAACCTTGAAGTTGAATCGCCAAGCGGTGATGTCTACCCCGGGAATGCCTTTAGTGATGGCATGACACCCCCGGGAGAAGGTGCTGTGGCGGACTTCGATGAAAATAACGATGGCTGGGACGATGTGAATAATGTACAGAATGTGTATATCTCACCCGGCGAGCTCGAAAGTGGTGATTACACGGTGCGTGTGATCGGCGAGGACGTGCCGGTTGATGCCACCAACGATGGGCTGCCGAACCAGGATTACGCTCTTGCCGGCTACAATACCGATGATATAGCACCGCCACCGGAGGCACCTTCAATAGAATTGACCCATCCAACAGGCGGTGAAGTTTTTCAATATGACGATGTTGAACAGATTACTTGGGAAACTGAACCCGGCGAGGGAAATATACAGCATGTTGATCTTGAGTACAGTATTGATGGAGGGAATACGTGGGATTATATCGCTACTAGCATACCCGATACCGGTACATATGATTGGACAATCCCCCAAGAGTCAAGCCAAGAAGCAAAAGTAAGGGCGACCGTCCATGATGATCAACCCGCAAGCGGGAGTGATCTGAGCGAAGATTTTACTATCTCCGCTTTGAAACTTTCACATCCTGAACCCCCTGATGGTGCCGACGGCGTGGATCCTGACCCCTATCTTAGTATTCTGGTTGATGATGCCCTCGGACGCGAATTGGATGTCGAGTTTTACGACGTCTCTTCAGATCTTATGATTGATGAAGACACCCAAGTGCCGAGCGGTGAACGTGCTGAGGTGCAGTGGGAAGGTCTGTTAAATGAACAGACCTATGAATGGTACGTAAGGGTTGATCTCGATTCTTTCCCAGTTGAAACAGATGTTTTTGAATTCACCACGAGGCCAGAACTCGAGGTGTTCTTCCAAGTAGATATTCTCACCGAGGCCGATGAAATACCCCAAAATCAACCACTCGACGTCGAATATAGAGTGGAAAACACGGGTGTTGGCCCTCAAGACGACACGCAAACCATCGAATTCAAGGTCGATGAAACCACATATGAAACCGAAAGCGTAACGCTCGGCCCGGGCGAGTGGGTTGAAGACGACTTTGTTTGGACTCCTGAAGAGTTGGGCAACAAAACACTTGAAGTGAAGAGTGAAGACGACTGTGATACTTTAGACGTGTGGGTACGGGAAGAACCGTATTTTAGCCTCACGCTTATCTCATATGATGATGAAATAATTGAGGGTGAATACGCCAACGCTACAGTAGAGGTTGAAAATGAAGGTGCACTGTCTGCCGAAGAGAGATTGGAACTCGTTGCTGATGATGAAACCCTTGATTCTTTGAATGTCTCTCTTGAAGCTGGGATGAAAGACGTTGTTACGCTTGTTTGGGACACCTCTTTGGGAGATAGTGGTGAGTATGATGTTGACGTTGATGGTAGTGATGAGACAGTATCCTATTCCTTGCACGTGTTGGTGGCCGCTGAGTTCAACGTGATTATTGATAGTTATGTTGGTTATACAGATATGGGAGATGTTTGGTCTTTAGAGTTCAGGATAGTTAATGAAGGGGAAGAAGAAGGTACAAAACGGGTAAACGTCTCCGTCGACGGGGAGGTGAAAAGGAGTGGAAAAAGAACTCTCGGCCCATCGCATGTTGACTTCATAGAATTTAAATGGGTTCCTGACGAAGCCGGATTGCACAATGTTACCGTTTCTACTGAAGATGACAATAAAACCATACAGGTCATGGTGTTGGAAGAGGGGGACTTTAGGGTTGATATCTACGAACATACTGATGAGGCCATGACCGGCGGTACTGTCAGTGTCAAGTACTCGGTTTCAAACCATAACACAGAGGATACGAAAGATGTCGATTATATCATCGATGATGATATCGTGGAGAGTTATTCTTTGAGACTTGATGAAAATAGTGTTCATTACGGTGTGTTTGAGAGGGAGTTTTCCGACCCCGGCCATTACGATATCAGTATTTCTACAGAGGATGATAAAGATACAGTCAGTATAGAGGTGGGTGAAGGTGACCCGCCGCACTTTGAGTTCTTGCAGGTGGATTATCCTGAAGATGTGAGCAAAGGAGAAGATGTCGTCTTTGAGTTTGAAATTGCCAATTCCGGCGATGTAGATGATTCACAAGTTATAGAGCTCGTGTGTGAGGACGATGAAGATGTGGTCAATACTATTGAAATTTCTCTCAGTGAAGGTGAGACGAAAGATGAGAGCCTTGAGTGGTCAGATGCAACATCGGAGGTTGGGACGCTCCAATTTTCGTTGCAGAGTGAAAATGATTTTGTTTCGGGGGAGATCGCCGTTCATCAAGAACCACTCTCATTTCATGTCGATATCCGTTCCCCCGAAGATGAGGATCATGTAGGTGTTGATGAGAGTATTGATATTGAAATTTTCGTGGAGAACAAAGGGCGTGGTGGTGTTGATGAGATCACCCTCGTTAACAATGGACATTCTCTTTTTTCAGACGATTTCTCCCTCCAAAACGGTGAGAAAGTGTCGGAAGAGGTGACGTGGATACCCGATGAAACGGGCACATTCACTCTACGTTTAGAGAGTTCTTCCCATGAGGATGATATTTCTTTGAATGTGGGAGAGGACCGTCCCTTTGTCCTTGAACTCGAAGCGGCCGACGGAGCTGTGAGGGAAGGCCAAACTTTTGCCGTAGCAGTCGGGGTGCTGAACACCGGCACGGTTGAAAGGGATGAACACATTCTGTTGCGTGTGAATGGGGAGTTCGTTGACTATAAATCTGTGCAACTTGAAGCAGGTGAGTCAAAACTTATCCTTCTCGAATGGCACGTCGAATCCGCTGACGAATATTATTTTGAAGTTGGTGGTGATGATGATGAAATCATCGGTTCGTTTGAAGTTGAATCGTCAAGTGATAGCGAACCGTTCGATCCATCTGGTGAAAGCGAAGATGGATGGATCTTAGTTCTTCTCGTTTTTCTCTCATCTGGTATTGTGTTTTTTTCCGGTTATTGCATCTTCGGAAAATACAGGAAAAAAAACCATATATAGAAAGAATCAGCACAAGAGACCAAAGAGTTAAATACTCTCAAATTTCATATATTGATGAGAAAGAGTGTTTATGTACTCGATGCGCAGTGTTTGTTTCACTGTAAAGACGGTGTTATATCATGGATAACAAACGCAATTGGATGAGTGTTGTGATTGTCTCCGCCCTGCTTTTGGCTGGAACTATTCCCTTGTTTGTTTCGGTTTCAAGAGGGGTGGAAAACAATTCGGTCGAAGCCGGCTCCGAACTCTCGGACGACGAATACTGTGATTTTATAGATACAGATAGTGATGATACACATATCACGAGTATAGACGTGCCAGGGATAACTATGCACGGACTTCCGGATGAAGGTGGGTTGATCGACCATACGGACCAAGTGAGCGATCCTATGGAAGCGGGGGAAACATATGAGTTTTCTGTAACAGTAGATTATGACGCAGCGGTCATACCCACCGGCGTTTCTGCCGCTGCCCACATCGATTACGACCAGAACATTGAGTTAAACACTGGGCAAAATTCAAGTGCGGAGGGTCGCGATACCCAATTCATCGAAAGCGTGTCCACGGATAGAGAAGGTGCTCACGAACTTGAAGGTGAAATAAGTATACCTTCAGATGCTGTTGGAGGCGAGACAAGGATGCGGATAACAGGCACAGTAGGCCAGGGTCACTGGTACTGTGATAGCGATGGCACTTCTGGCGAAGCATATGATTTTACGGCCTACATCGACAGTGATGTGGTTGCTGAGCCGTTCTTTGAAGTGGATATTGACGATGATCATCCTGAAGAGGGGGTTGAGAATGAAGACGCTACATTCAACTATACCGTTGAAAACACGGGTACCGTCAGCGACGAGCAAGAGATTGAATTTATTGTTGATGATGAGACTCTTGATTCAGAAACGGTTGAACTTGGTGATGGAAAATCTCACACTTCCGGCTTTACATGGGATATAGAAGAAGGCGACGCCGGTCAAAATGAGGTTGAAATCTCATCCGAGGATGATGATGATAACGTGTTTATCACCGTTCTCCCTGAGCATGACTTTGATATAGAATTAGATGATTACGACACTGTTGTGAATCCTGGTGACACTGTGTTTGTGAATTATACTGTGGAGAATCGTGGGGCTTACGAAGATACGCAAGATGTGGAATTTATCGCTGATGATGTGGTGAAAGATTCTAACGAACACGTTCTCGATCGAGATGACGACGAAACAGGGAGTTTGACGTGGAGCACTGAATATAAAGACACTTACAGCATCACGATAAGCAGTGACGATGATTCCGAGGATTTTGACCTCGTTGTCGATGAGGATGGAGAGTTTTCACTTCAATTAGTTGATTACGACTCAGAAGTTGTCGTTGGAGACAGTGCAAGTATAGAATATAATGTCACAAACATTGGCGGTTTGGAGGAAACGCAAGATGTTTCTTTGATCATTGATAACGATACCGTCGACACCCACACTGTCACTCTTGATGGTGATGAAGTCGAAAACAAAGAATTCGAATGGTCCACCGAAGAAGATGATATTGGCGAACAGAATTTCAGTGTGGAATGCGAGGATGACAATATTCAGGAATCTATTGTTGTACTCGAAGATGCGTTCTTTGATGTAGAGGTTGTTGAATATGATGAATGGAACAAGAGAGGAGAAAATCTCAGCTTCACCTATAATATAACCAACACTGGTGACCTATCCGGTGTGCGAGATGTCGAAATCACAATTCAGTATCTTGAGGGTGATGACATTGAGGAAAAAACTATAGAAGATCTCGGTCTCAATTCTTCCGAAAGTTATCAAGATACCTTCAAGTGGAATACCCTTGTCATCGACGAATATGAGTTTTTGATAAGTAGTGAGGATGATGAGGATTCTGTAGAGTTCGGAGTTTCAGACGAGGAACCAGCCCATTTTGAGGTGAACATAATCAACTATCCTGGAGAGGTACTTGTTGGAGAAACCGGGGATGTCGAGTTCACTATCACCAACACTGGAGATGTTGACGGGGAGAGTGATGTTGTTGTGGAGTTTGATAATGAATCCATAGATGAACATTTTGTTGAACTCGGCCCTGGCGAAGAGAGTGAGGTGAAAACTGCTAGCGTTGATGTACCTGAGATTGAAAGTTATACCTTTACGATTTCTACTGAGGACGAGGACAAAACGGTTGAAATTGAAGGTGTAGAAACATTATTTTTTGCCGTTGATATCGAGGAACCTAAGGATGATGATGATTTTGAGCCTGGGGAGCAAGTAGGTATAGAATATACAGTTAAAAATTACGGTTCTGGTACCGATTCACAAGAAATCACTCTCGAAATCAAAGAAGTTGACGGCGAGGTAAAAGAGGAAGATGATGAAGTTTTTGAACTTGGTACCGATGGAAAAAATGATGGTTGGTTTGTCTGGAACACAGAAGGCTTGTCTGAAGGTGTATATACAATTTCCGTTGAGAGCCTTCGTGATGAGGATGAAGTAAACATCACATTGGACGAAGAAGAAACAGAAGTTGGAGAATTTAAAATAGATATCACAGTTCCAAAAGATGATGGCGAAGTGTATGAGGTGGAACAGACGGTAACCGTTGAATATGAGATCACGAATGTGGCTGATATCGATGGTACACAGGAAATCGTGTTCAAGGTTGATGGAGATGTATTGGAGAGTGAAAACACAACAGTACTGGCCGATGAGTCCGTGACTAATACGTTCATGTGGGATGCTGAGCTCTCCCAATTGAGTCCTGATGAACGGGAACTGTCAGTAAGATGTGCGGATGACGAGGATTCGGTTAACATCACCGTTGTTGAAGATAAAGAAGATTATATCCCGGCAGAGTTCAGCATCGAAATTACCGAGCATCCCGACGAGGTTGATGCTGGAGACAGTCTAACTGTTGTTTGTTCCGTTAACAATACTGGTGAAGTAAGGGATAAGCAAAACGTCACGTTGATTATCGATGGTGAAGAGGTTGATGAGATTGTCATAACTTTAGATCCTGGAGAAGAGATAGAGATAGATGATTTCGACGATTGGACCGTTCCCGATGAGGTGGACGAAACTTTCAGTGTAGAAGTTGAGAGTGAAACTCATACGGATTCCGTAACGATACAGGTTGGTGATGAAGATGAGGGTATATTTTCTGATACTTTGGCCGTCGTTGCTACCGTAACTATCGGTGGTGCTGTTTTGACAGTTGCTGCCCTTTATAAAACAGGGATGATCGGGCAGGGTTCATCAGGCATTGGTGGACAGGCTAGTGAACATAAAAAAGAAGTCGATTCAAAGGAAGATGTCAGTGACGGCGAAGAATCTCAAGTTGATGAAGAAATGATGGATGAATCTGGAGAGGATGATCAATAAGAGGTGAATTATATGAAAAATAAAAATACCGTAAGAGGCGTTGTAGTGATATCAGTACTTTTAGCATTGCTGCTACTGACAGCATCTTTACCTGCTGCTGTCGGCGATCAAAGAACAGGCGTTCGGACGAGAGGCGAAAGTTCTTTTGAAGAGTCTTATTCCATGACAGGCACTATTGAGACGGATTACGAGCCGTCAAATTATGCCGTGCTCGAAGAGTGGACTACAGAAGATGATTTTGCCGATCTGTCCGGCTCGGTCAGTACCGCCGAAGCGTATGATTATTCTTGGGGCGAGAATTATGGTCAGTTTGACGCGGTTAACCCAGGAACCGGTGATAGCGATGGCGGCATCATAACATTTGATGAATGGGATGGCGATGATGTGTTGAAAATCGAGATAACTCTTCGCGAGTATCCTAATGCCGAGCACGCTGGGGATTGTATAAATACTGAAGCTAGAAGGTGGGATGATGCTTATGGAGGATATCCTGCCGTGGATATAGGTGCGATCGAAGACATTTGGTCAACAGAAGATAACTCTGGCCACGATTCACCACAAACTCATGAGATAGACGTTTCAGAAGAATCAGGCACCATCGAGATAGGTCATAAAGGAGGTCTTGCTGGATGCTGTGGTAGCTGTGGAGATATCGGTGAGAACCCTCACGTTGGCACATGGTTTGAGGAAATCATATTCTATGGCGAAGGTGCTGATTTTGTAGTTGACATAACTGACCATGACGATGAAGTTGACGGTGGCGATACGGTTGAAGTTGATTACGAAGTCACGAACGAAGGTGGGGTCGAATCCACACAAGATGTGACATTGTACGTCGAAGGAAGCCAAGAGGATAGTGAGGAAGAAACATTGACTCCCGGGGATACCTCAACCGGAACTCTTAGTTGGGAAACGGACGAGGATGACAGCGGTGAACATGAACTCATAGTTACGACGGAAAATGACGATGATACCGCAACAGTAGATGTTAATGCACAACCATATTTTGAAGTTGATATAGAGGACTATGATGAGATGGGAAGCCCGGGCGACGACATTATTGTAGATTTCTTGATTACCAATACGGGTGATAAAGAGGATACACACGACGTTGTTTTCACCGTTGATGGTCTTGAAGAAGACCGATACGAGGATGAAACTCTTGGCGGGGGCGACACGTTCGACGATGAATTTGTTTGGTCTGCGTCGGATTACGATACGTATTCTCTTGAGGTGAGTACTGATGATGATAGTGAAACAGTTGAGGTTGAAATTGTTGAAGATTCTGAATTCATCGTTGAGATGACCGACTACGATGATGAAGTCTATGAAGGCGACACCGTTAACGTTGATTTTTTCGTGACTAATGAAGGTGAACAAAAAGATACACAATCTATCGAGTTAAAAGTCGAAGGTAGTGTTGAGGATTCAACCACTGTTGAACTCGGCGAGAATGATGATGAAACTGGCACTCTTGCTTGGACTACAGAAGAAGGAGATGGAGGTCATCACAATGCCACACTTCATTCTGAAGATGATGAGTCAGAAACTGTTATTATAGACGTGCTTATAGAAACATTCTTTGAAGTCGAACTTTTAGAGCATGATGATCAGGTGGGTCCAGAAGACGAAGCCAGTACGGAATACGAGCTGACCAACATCGGTGATGTGAAGGGTGAAAGAGACGTCACCGAAGAAGTCCTCGACGAAAACGATATGGTAGTGCTGAGTGAAACGAATACTGTCGAACTTGAAGGCGAAAAGAACAGTGTAGAGGTTTTCAGTTGGATACCCAAAGAAAACAATTTGCCAGAAGGCACATATACTGTTGAGATCGATACTGGCGATGATTACATAGAAGCTGATACTGTTGTCCAGGAAACCGAGCCGGCAGACCTTCAAATCAATCTGGAAAATCACCCTGAAGCGATTGATGCTGGCGATATTGCCTATTTTGATTATGAAGTCGAGAATGTGGGCGATGAAACAGCCGACCAATCTGTGGTCCTGGAGATCGACGGCGATGAGAAGGACAGTAATGATGTTGAAGTCGAGGGTGGGAATTCTAAACGCGGTGTCTTACAATGGCAGACTGATGTGAACGACATAGGATTCCATGATTTTACCGTTTCTACCGATGATGATTATGTAACTGGTGAAATCGAAGTCGATGGTGACGAACCGGAGGAACCATTCTTTGAAGTGGATATACAAAACCCGGAAGATGAAGATGAATTTGAAATAGGGGAGAATATTGATATTAGTGCAAGAGTTGAAAACACAGGTGATGCATCTGGAGAGGCCAGCATCGAATTGAGTATATCAATCGATAGTACGGAGGTGTTTAACAGCTCAACAAGTACTGATGAAATCGATGAAGGGGATTATATTGCAGTCGAGGATTTTGATACTTGGGATACATCTGGAGAGGATGAAGGTGAATACGATATAGAGGTATCAACGGATGATGATAGAGATGAAATAAGCGTGGATTTGGACGACATCGATGGGCCATCCTTTGATGTTGAAATCCTTAGTCCTGATGAAGATGATTTTGAGCCTAACGAGGAGTTGACAGTTGAATACAAAGTTGAGAACGTGGGAAATGAAGATGGTTCGGGAAATGTAACACTGTTTATTGACGATGACGAGGAAGATAGCACGGAGCTCGTTCTTGAATCGGGTGAAGAGGAAACAAGAGTGTTTACCACAAACGCGCCAGCAACAGAAGGCTCCTTTGATGTTAGGGTTGAGACTAGAGATGATGAGGACACGGTTTCTCTTACTGTGAGTAGTGACGAGCCTGCACCGGACGAACCCGAGTTTGAAATCACTATTGAAGATGAATCTGATGAAACAGTTGAGGAAGGTGAAGAGGTTTTGGTTGTTGTCAGTATTGAGAATGTTGGTGGCGAGTCTGATGATGGCATTTTATCGCTTTACGTTGGAGATGATGATGAGGTGGACTTCGAGGTGTGTGATGAAATTGCGCCGGGCGATTCTGTACAAGAAAAGCTCGTCTGGGAAACAGATGGAGTTGAAGCCGGTGAGTACTGGTTGAGGATTGAATTCCGGGATGCCGAAGAAAAACACACTGTTGAGGTGGAGGAATCTGATACTAATATCCTCCTTTATATCATCGCCGGAGTCATAGTTGGTTTCGCAGGGTTTGCCCTTTTCCTTCACAAGACCGGTCGATTGAATGTTGGTTCACACAAGGGACATGGTAATAAAACTCAAAATGCTCATTCCGATCAAGGGGGACAAAGGAAAACCGTCGAACAAGAAGGAAAACAAAAAAGCAAGGATGACAATATGAGTGGCGATGAAGCAGACGAAACTCCAATGGCTGACGAAGGGCCAGATTCGTCGGATGATGTAGATCTCGATGATATAGAACAGGAATTAGAAGACTTCTAAACCCTTTTCCAAACCCATTTTTCCGATTTTTTCTTGGCTCAAATTTATATAGTTTGCTGAAGTATATGAGTACAAGGTGTTTCGCCGTGTTTAGAAGACGAGCCATATGTGCTGTTTTTGTAATGTTAGTGTTAGTGATGTCTTTGGTGACGGTCGCTTTTGCCGGTGAAGTTATCGAGCATGCAAATGATGAGGTTGTTTTGATTGATTCGGAAAACATTGAGTTTGTCACAACTGAATACCAAATAGAGGTGATCGAGGACTACGGTTCCTTTGCTCTCGTCCGAACCGATGAAAATACTGTTTCTTTGCTGGAGAAAAGGGAGTTGGTATTAGATAATTTGGAAGATAGGACGATGCTGAATATTGGGGGGGAAGTTTACGAGAGAGAAGAGATTTCTTCCCAGTTCTCCAGTTCTTCGTTGCACGTCTCGAGTTATGAGGATGGAGAACTCGGACAATATATCGTCCAGATGTTAGGGCCCGTATCATCTTCATGGAGAGAGGCGCTTGATGAAAAGGTTGAAGTTGTGAGTTTTGTTCATAACCACGCTTATCGGGTGAGGATGACCCCAGAACAGGCAGAAAGTGTAGAAAACTTGGATTTTGTTGATTGGGTTGGAATTTATCAACCCGGTTTCCGCGTCAGAGAGGGTTTGACACAGGGTGATGTTAGGATAACTGCGTTTCCAGATATAGATACACATCAAGTAGAAAAATACACGAGCGAGGTTCTTACCATCTCTGAGAATGATGATGAAACGGTGATAAGAGCTGAAGTTGGTTCCCATGATGAACTCGAACGACTGGCCAGGATAAACGAGATAAAATACATATCGGAAGTGCCTGAGTTCGAGCTTCACGATGAAATGGCAACGCAGATAGTTGGTGGTGGTTTGTGGTTCTTCGATGATTACTCAGAACCTGTTGAGGGTGAGCACTGGCAGGGTAACCCGGTCGAAGCTTACAGGAAGCATGGGGAATATGGATCTTACACCAATCAAATAGGTTATACTGGTGAAGGAGTGGGTATTGCTATAGCCGACACCGGTATATATCAGCACGAGGATTTCCAAGAGAGAGTGGTGGGTGGCCATGATTTTACTCCTGAAGGTGACCCTTTCGACGATGGTCACGGGCACGGAACACATGTCACCGGCTCTGCTGCGGGAAACACCCATGATGGCACTCAAACAGAATATACCTCTCTCGAAGGGTATTATTCCGGTCAAGGAACTGCTCCCGACGCCGAACTTTTTTCTTCAAAAATTTTTGATGGTAGTGGCCAATCCCACATACCGACTGATGTGATGTTGATATTTGAAGAACCACAGCAGGAGGAAGATATATATGTTCACAGTAATTCGTGGGGGGCTACCGACTCTTTCGGGGAGTACACTTATACTTCCCCCATCTTTGACCAAGCTGTAAGAGATTCGAACAGAGATACTGATGAAAATGAACCTTTGGTGATAACGGGATCTGCTGGAAACGATGGTTACGATGGTACACCGCCGCCCGCTACATCAAAAAATACTATTATCGTAGGTGGCACTGAAAATTTTAATGCTGAAGGGGATAATCCCGAGGAGATGTACGCTTCCAGTTCTCGTGGTTTTACTGACGATAATCGGATCAAGCCAGATGTGGTTGCGCCCGCTTCAAGCATCTATTCAACTTTCCCAGATGACCAGTACAATTATATGAGCGGCACTTCCATGTCAAACCCCGCGGTAGCCGGTGCAGCAGCAACCGTGGTCGAGTGGTATGAAAACAGAACTGGAGAAAAACCGAGTCCCGCACTGGTCCGTTCTATCATCATCAACACGGCTAACCCCATCGAGGGAGTTGATGGTTCTCCTACACCGAACAGTGATATAGGATGGGGCATGGCGGACGCCTCTAAGCTTGAACGGCCACACGATGATCCTCTCGAATTCGTGCTATCAGATCAAGAAGACGAACTCGAGACGGGTGACGTGCAAGAACATTTTGTTGCTCCCGACGATCTTGACGAACCATTAAACATCACCTTGACTTGGACTGATGCACCGGCCCCGGAAGATACTGGTAGTGATACCGCTTTGATCAACAACCTCGACCTTGAAATCATATCACCTTCAGGCAAAACTTACAGGGGAAACGCGTATGCTGAGGAAGGCGGTGAAGATAGTACTTCTTCTTATTCTTATCCTGAAACCGATGCGATGGACACGTTTGATGATAGTGGAAATGGTTGGGATGATACCAACAATGTACAAAGCGTGTACATACATCCTGATAACCTAGAACCCGGCGCATATACTATAAAAGTTCACGGCACAGAAGTGGTAGAAGATGCTAACAACGACGGTGATGTCAACCAGGACTACGCCCTCACAGCTCACAACGCTCGTGAAGGATGTGATATTCAACTTCACCACCCGAGCGAAGGCGATTATTGGCAGGCAGATACTGATGAAATGATAGAATGGACTGAATACGAGGGAATAGGTAACATCACGCATGTCGACCTTGATTATAGTACAGATGGTGGGGAAAATTGGTCAGAAATCGAGCATGGAATTGATCCTGGCATCGAAGAATATGAGTGGACAGTAGCTGACATCGAAACAGAAGAAGCTGTCGTGCGTGCCAGTGTCTTCGACGACGAGGGCGCAGAAAGTGCGCACGAAAGCGGTCATTTCAGAATAGGGTACGCCACTCCCCCACAAGTTGATCTCATCACTCCTTCAGGCAGCGAAGAATGGCACGCGGGCGAAGAGCATACCATAGAGTGGAACGCCACAGAGGGCGATGAACCGCTTGATACTGCGAACCTGTACTACAGTGTCAATGAAGGGGATGAATGGACACATATCACGGACGAATCTCCCCACAACGAAAGCTATACCTGGACCATACCGGACGAGACCAGTTCAGATTCGTTGGTAAAAGTCAGTGTGTCGTGCGAAGATAATATCACCGCTTCCGATATGAGTGATGAAACGTTCGACCTGGTGGGTTATCCTCCCGAACACCCTAGAGATCTCAACATAGAACATGTTGGGTATGGTGAAAGTGAATGGACGCACCTCTACAATGCTGATCATAGAGACACAACTGATGATGCTATCGGTCTTGATAGTCCTGGTACCTGGTATGCGGGCATGCGCCCACAATTTCCAACCGGTGAGATTGATAGTATTGCTTTCTTCAGTGATGACTCTGCGGAAAGTGTTGTGGGACATCTCCATGAAGACGATAACGGCCAACCGGGTGAGTTGATTGCATCAACCAGTGAAATCACTGAGTTAGGCAACGAAACTTGGGTGGAGGAGCCGTTAGAAGAATCCATATCGGTGACTAGCGCACATTATTGGATCATATTGGAAATCGAAGACATAGGCGATGATGAATACCCTCTTGGAGTATACGATGGGCATGTTGATGATAATGCATGGATTTCCCTCGATGGCACCCAATGGAATGAATTACAGGATGTTTTGCACCCCTTCAATTGGGCTATTGAAGCTTTGTTACGGCCGATAGACGAACACAAACAAGATCACAATCTTGTCGAGTGGAGTGCTGCTCCCGGTGATTGGGATGAGGACAAGATGAGCAATTCAGATCCCGTTTCCGATATAACTCATTCTTTCGATCGAAAAGGAGAGGAAAACACGGCACAGGTCAAGCAAGAAGTTGTTGACGAAACCACTAATCTAGAACACGAAGCGGTTGAAAGATCACCACACTCAAAAATGCCAGTCGAGCACGAAGATGGCTGGCACTCGCTGTACGGTCATGCTGAGACAAGCGAAAACGATGTTGAGTGGAGATATGATATGCAGAACGCGATGGGTTTTGGCCCATTCCCGGTCACATTCTACACTGGTGCACTTTATGACTTCTCCGGACAGCCAGGGGGTGAGGTGACAGAGGTCGCCTATTACGACACACCTCTTGGCGACCAACCCGCTGCCGACGGTGCTATCGCACACGTGAGCACCGATGACGGCGGTGCCCCCGCTGAACCGTTCCTTGCAAGCTCTGAACCGTATGACGGTGAAGATGATGGGTGGGTTGAACTCGAGCTGAATAGGAGTGTGCAGATTGACCCTCAAGAAGATTACTGGGTGGTCATGGAATTGGATGATCCCGGCGGAGGGCACTTCCCACAAGGATTCATTCACGATGATGATGCTGAACCGGGAGACGCTGCGGTAGAGTACTCTTCTTTCATGAGTGAACCGGACGAAGATCCCCACGACCCCGCCAACTGGCAAGACGATTACCCTCAACGTGGTGCCTACGGTATAGAGGTCAAGGTTGAAGCTCCCGACGGCCCCGCATTCATGGTAGACATCACGGATTATCCTGAAGAGGTGGATGAGGAAGAAGAGGTCGAGCTCAACTACAGCGTTCAAAATGTTGGAACTGAAAAAGGAACTCAAGATATAGAATTTCTAGTGGACGGAACATCGGTTGATATGCATGAAAACATCGAGCTGTACCCCGACGCTACGAAAAGCGGTGGTTTCACGTGGGTTCCGGACGAAGATGAGGTTGGATACCACGACCTCGCCGTGACCAGTGAAAACACAACAGATGAAATATCAGTGCTTGTCGGTAATGTTAATCCAGTCTCTCACTATAACATTTACCGTGCCGAGGACGAAACAGGACCATGGAACAAACCCATTGCACAGGTCGACGCTGACGCTTCTGATTCTTACGAGTTCGTAGACGAAGAAACTGCTGGTTCTCCTCTATATTGGTACGTTGTACGTTCGGTTTCCGAAGATGGCGTAAAGGAAGAAAATGAATTTGCATCTCCCGAACCGGGCACGTTTGTGGATTTCACTAACATATCCCCTCCAGAGGGTGAAGTCATCGACGTTTTCCCGGACTTTACCGTTAATCTCAGTGTGACCGTGGAGCATGATGAAAATCACAAGATGAATTTGACTTTCTATGATGCAATTGAGGGTGAAGAGATCGGCGGTGTTGCCAACGTATCGAGTGGTGAATCTGCCAGTGTCGTTTGGGAAGAATTTGATTACAGCACGGAATATAAGTGGTATGTTGAAGCGGAAGATGAAGACGGGATACCGAGTGAAATGCTCCCCGTGAACTTTACTACCGAAGATCCTCCCACAACGGACGAAGTTATTATAGAAATGGCAGATGGAAAAAATGGGGAGATTCACGAGATAACTGCTGGAGAATCGGTAGGATTTAACGCCACCGCTTATGACTCAAAGGGTCGGGTTATCCAAGAGGATGATGAAGAGTTTGTATGGAATGCTAACGATGGAAATATGAGCGGTGACGGCGTCTTTTATGAAACGACAGTGGGAACCTATAACGTGACTGCAATCCACGACGATGTCGTTTCTGAGCCTATCAAAGTTGTCGTGACCGAGGCATCAACAGACTCCGTTATTATCGAGGTGATAGGTGATCAAGAAATCGACGCTGGTGAAACCGTCAATTTTAATGCTACTGCCTATGATGAGTTCGAAAATCTTGTCGAAGATGAAGATGAGGTGTTCGAGTGGGACAATGCCACTGCAGACGGCGTGTTCGAAATAACTGATCTCGGCGTTCATGAAGTCCGGGCACATTACGATGACATCCCTTCTAACCCTGTGGACGTAACAGTCAATCCAGGTGAAATAGAACGTGTTGAACTAGAACCTGGTGCAGATATTGAAGTAGAGGCAGGGGAGAGCCGAGTATTCGTAGCGACTGTATACAATCATAATAATGTGTCTATAACTGATGACCCAGAGGATTTCACATGGTATCGCACGAACGATTCGGGTGAGTTTATGCAGACCGATCCTGGCGAGTATGAAGTCAGGGCACTGTACTATCAACACGGCCCGGGTGTCGATGATACTGTGAACGTAACAGTGACTCCCGCATCTGTTCACCGCGTGGATATCCAACCCAAGAACGATATCACATCAAAGGCCGGAGAGTATGAGGACTTCACCGCTGTAGCGTTGGATGAATACGATAACGAGATAGAGAGCGTACCAAGCGAGTTCGATTGGGAGAATGCCGAAGACGGGGTTTTCATGGAGGAAACCGCCAAAACATATGTGGTGTATGCTGAATACGAGAATGTTACTTCTAACGTTGTCAACGTGACCGTAGAGCCGGCGGATCCCTACGATATCAATATCACACCTGAGGATGAAATCGGGTTAGAAGCGGGTGAAGAGGTCGTGTTTGAATGTGAGGTTTACGATGAGTACGATAATCTTATCACCGATAACGCTACTGACATACTCTGGCGTGGCGAAAATCGCATCGGCCCTGAAGGTGTTTTTGTTTCCGAAGATGTCGGTGTCTACAGCGTTTACGCTATGTATGCTGGTCTGGAATCAGAAACTGTCAACGTGACCGTCGAGCCTGCTGATGTTGATGAAGTATTGCTTGAAGCAGAAAATTTTGTCTATCCTGAAGAGGCTGAAGTCGAAGTGGGCGTGTCCCGTGAGTTCGGCGCTACTGCCCTGGACAGGTTCGGCAACGTGATAGAAGATGACACTGATGAATTTGATTGGAGCAATGCTGAAAACGGTGTGTTCAAAGAAACTGAGACAGGGACGTACGATGTCAGGGTAGAATATCAAGGAGTTAAATCTGAAGAAAAAACGCTCACCGTCTTCGAACCCGCTCATTTTGAAGTAGAATTCAAGGATTTCGATGAAAGCGTAGAGGCGAGGGAAGATTTCTACGTTGAGTTCGAAGTAAAAAACACCGGTGGTTCGACCGGTGAGAAGACTGTTGAGCTTGAAGTGATCGATGAGGACGGGACTGTTATAGATGGTGAAAGTCATACCTTCACACTTGACGCTGGAGAGTCTACCTCGCACGAGTTCGGGCCTTTTTCATTCGGTGAGACCGGCAACTATGATTTAATGCTCGAAGCAGAGGATGAAGAAGTGAGCGACACATTCAACGTCGAAGAGAGTGATGATGTGAGTATACCATGGGTAATTCTAGCGGGTGTTATAGCTGTTGCACTTCTTGGTGCTGGCGGATGGTTCTTCTACAAGAAATCGCAAGAGAGCACACCCGATCAGTCCGAAAGCGTTGATCACGCCGAGACAGTGAGTGACGGGGCCGAAGATGAAGACGAGATTAACTCGAGTACGCTTGAGGAGGAAATAGACGATTTTTGACGAGGGTGCTAAGAACTTTCGGGAAACATTTATATACGTATCTTAACCTATTTGGTGAATAATAAGGGTCATACCATGAGCCTGAGCGATATTTGTAGGGGTTCTACCCCTAAGAGCGTTAGAGCTACTAAGAGATTCTTTGCTATTCTGATCGCACTATTTTTGGTAACCACGGGTTTTACCGTGGCATTTAGTGCAGTTGC
>PWGO01000158.1 GCA_003554525.1 Syntrophomonadaceae bacterium
ACTCAAACTTTTGCGGTGAGGCATTCAGCAGGATTTTTATGTAAACGAGTACGCCATGTTAGAGTTTGACAACTACACAGACTTGCTGGATGATATGGAAGATTTGGCAGACCCTGAATCTACAGATCAAATTGAAAATGAGGAAGATATAGATAACCAGTTTGATGATTTCATAGAGAGAGGATTTTCATTGTTAATCAAAGAGTAATTTTGTATTTTAACTTGAAAGGGGGATATCAGTGGGAAGTAAAGAACGAGGTAGTATTACTTTGGAGGCGGCTATAGCATTTCCTTTTTTTATTGCGTTTGTGGTGTTCCTTATTGCGTTAATTCAGTTAACCATGGCCCAGATGGCGTGGCAGACCGCAATATCGGAAGCTACCAAGGAAGTGGCTACGTATTCTTATTTGTATGAAGCGGGAGAAAACATATGGGAGAGTTTGGATTTTTTTGATGAGGAAGTATCAAATGGCGAGGAGAGTGATATTGAAAGTTGCAGCGAAGAAGAAGGCGGCGCCAGTGGTATAGGTGGTTTAGCTGAAGGCGACTTTCAGTCAAGTGGGGGTGGAGAAGAGGGAGAATGTGAGTTAGAAGCAATAGAAGAAGATATGGATATGATTGAGACGGTACTAGAAGACAATGAATTTGAAGAGGAAGAAGAAGACAACGTTTTTGTGAAATTTATAGTATTGATGCTTTTCAGGTTGGGGATGAATCGTTACGTTGAAGATGGGGTAATCGATACAGACGAGATAACCGCGGTACAATTAAAACTGGAAGACAACTTTTTAACTATTAAAATTGAAGCGGAAAGCCAGTTACTTATGCCGTTTTTTAATTTGGATTATCCTTTGCGTATAAAGTCAAAAGAAAGAGTTTTGGCCGATTTGGATGAAGACATGGAGTTTGAAATAGATACATTTGAAAATAAAGAAGTTGAGCTTATTGATAGCTTGTTTTCAGGTGATTTTGATGCGGATGCGATAGGGGAATTAATTAATGATACATTTGAACCTATTGATTAACAAGTATTATAAGTATCAAGAAATTGTAGTATGGAGTTGCTGCTGATGGAGAACGAGTTTCCTTATATCGCCCTGGGGCTCATATTACTGGCTGCATTTTATTACGATGTAAGGACCAGTACCATACCCAACCGTTTGACCGTGGGAGGCGCCCTGCTGGGGCTTTTATATCATTCGATGCAGGGAGGGTTTCCCGGGGACCTGTTTTTTGCGGCTCAGGGTATGCTTGTTGGCTTTGGTATTTTGTTTTTTATGCATCTCCTGCGAGCTGTGGGGGCCGGTGATGTTAAACTTTTTGCGGCTATAGGCGCTTTTACCGGGACGGATTTTGTGCTTCCGGCAATTTTTTACTCCATGGTATTTGCTGTAGCGGCGGGCATCGTGATGCTTCTGGTTAAAGGCAATGTGGTAGCCTGGTTTTTCAATCACATGGCAAATATTTTTAAGTATCTTGTTTTTCGGGACAAGCCCCGCAAAGAGAGGCAGGTTGATTTTAAGGGTTTTGTCTTTCCCTTCATGTACGGGGTTTTACCTGGAGTAATATTTACGTATTATATGTTTTATCTGGCGTATTAAATTTAGGAGGCTGGTGGTTATGGAAAGGAAAATATACGGTTTACAGTTTGACTATGTGGACAGCACCGGATATTACCTGATGGTTAACAGGGAGGGTTTGAGCAGAGAAGAGCTGGACCCCCTGGCGGTAAACATGTTTGAAGCCACGGATAATATACCCGGGGTACTGCCTCTCAAGGTGGAGGAAAGGGATTTTAACGTAAGGCTACACTACTATTACGGTGGAAAGCCTTCCCTGCAGAGCCTGTTTAAAAGCCACAGATTGAAGGCGGAAGAGGTGAACCAGATTCTGCTCTCCTTGTTGAATATAATTAGCAACAGTAAAAATTATATGCTGCAGGAAGAAAACTATGTATTGCACGAGGATTTCATTTTTGTAGGTGAGGATGTGGGGGAAATATACCTGGTTTACCTTCCCCTACAGGAAATTGAGGGTAAGAAGCCTCTTTTTGAAGAGATAAAAGAGCTGGTTACCAACCTGGGGGATCTTTCCGAGGACCTCACGGCTCACATGGCAAAGTTCAGGAAGTACCTGCGTTCCCATGAAAGAAATTTCTGTATAAAGGAGTTCAAGAAATTTGTGATCGGCATGGATGAAGAGGAGCCCCGCGCCATGGAATCAGCGCCGCAGGAAGAGAGTCGTGGGGGGGATGGTACGCCTCCTCCGCCGGAACCTTCACCGCGGCCAAAGCAGCAGCCTGAACCGGGGCAGAAACCGCAGCCCGCTTCTTCACCTGCAAAAAAGAAGAAAAGCAAGAAAGAAGCAGAGGATGATGCACCCGGAGCCAGTGCCGGCAGCGCTTCCGGTGGAAGTCCTGGCCGCGGGGCTGCAAAAGCCACCCCGGAAAAAGCTGCCGGAGCGCCTGAGGTGAAGCAGGCTCAGCAGGTAAAGGATGCTCCCGCGGGACAGGAGGCGCCAGCGCCGCAGGGAAGGGGCCTGCAAGGCAAGCATCGCACCTACGTGCTTTTTATCGCGGTGTTGCTTTTGGCCGGTATCTGGAGGTTATACCTGGATTATCCGGAGAATGTGTTTTTGTACCTCAGTGTAGGGTTAACTTTAATTATTGTCGTGGTAGTCCTGTGGCTGGTATTTCTCTGGAAGCCTTCCGGAGGTACAGGGGGAGGTAAAAACAAGAAGGAAAAGAACCCCTCCCCGCAAAAAGGCGGGGCAAAACAGCCCGGAGCTTCTGGCGGCGGCGGAAAAGCTGAAAAAAAACAGGATAAAAGCCCGCCGCAACAACAAGCCAAATCTTCCGGTATTCCGGGAACAGGCGGTAACAACCCCGGGCCGGCTTCTGCCAGCGACGGCGGGTCATCGCCCTCCAAGGCCCAGAACCTTTACCAGACCGTAAGCGATAAGACTACCCATCTTGATGCCGTGGTGGAAGAAAAACCTTCTTTGGCTGGTGTTACACCCTGCCTGGAGGTTTCCCGTAAGGACGGGGTGGAAAAGATAGAAATCAAGGGAGAAAGCTTTATTATTGGCCGCAACCCGGATACTGCCGGTTATGTGGAGGCGGACCGCGGCGTTTCCCGGGCCCACCTGGAAATATACCGCGAGGGTGAGGAATGGCACGCCAGGGACCTGGGCACCACCAATGGTTCTTATTTAAACGAGGAAAAGATGATACCCAACAAAGGTTACTCTCTTAAAGAAGGAGATGTTTTAAGAATAGCCAGGACTGAGTACAATTTTAAGATGGGGTAATTAATCATGGAAGATACTTTTATAAACTGGGATTTTGGGTGGCAGTCAAGGTGTGGGAAACATAAAGAGGAAAACGAAGACCGGCTGTTGTTAAAGGCGGGGGTAGAAGGGGAATCTTCGCTTGTAATGGCGGTGCTGGCCGATGGTATGGGGGGTTATACAGCAGGAGCCAGGGCCAGCGGCCTGGCGATAAAGGTTTTCCAGGACTGGTGGGAAAGCTCTGGCCCGCGGGTTTTTCGTGAAATGGATTTTGAGCGGCGGCTGAGCGAGGAAGTTAACCGCCTTTTGCAGCATGCCAACCGGGAGATAATGGAATATGCGCAATCGCTGGGGAAAAAAATGGGCACCACCGTGTCTGTGCTTTTTGTGTACGGGAATTGTTTCCTGGTTTTTAACGTGGGTGACGGGCGGGTATACAGGGTAAGCACGAATAATTATGTAAAAGAAATAGAGGCAACCGATAAAATGAAAATAAAGCAATCGGAACAGGCACAAACTGAAGCCTGCCTGGAGCAGCTTACCGAGGATCATACCTGGGTGGCGAGGCAGGTTAAAAAAGGGCTTATAGATAAAGAACAGGCCAGGTTTCATCCTTACCGCAACGTGTTGATATACTGCCTGGGTATAGATGAAAACTTTGAAGTATACAGCAGCAGTGGAACCTGTCGCCCCGGGGAAATATTTCTGGTATGCAGCGATGGTTTTTACGGTATGTTTTCTTCCCGGGAGATAGCAGGCATGGTAGATTACTATTACGCGCAGCAGTTAAGCACCCAGGAAGTCACTGACCAGATGAGCCGGGTGGCCTGGAGCCGGGAAACGCATGACGATTTTTCCCTGCTATTAATCAGGCGGAAGTAGTTCTGATAATTGAGCTTATCACTTAAGTATTTTTGCCTGTTTTTTTGCAGGAATTGGGTAAAATAATATTTTCAATATATCTACAGTAGATTAAAACTGCGGTTAATAGCCCCGCACCCCCTAAAAGCTCAACAGGCTCTTCAATAATTAAATCCATTATCCAGTATTCCATGGGCCTGTCTTCGGTTTCAAAATATACCAGCTCTTCCGGGGTATAATTTTCTGTTATGCTGAGCAGTTTTCCCCCGGCGATTGTATACCAGTCGTATATATATCGAGAAGCTGAAGCAATTGCTGCGTAACCGTACATAAAGTAACCGAAAAGTATAAAATAACGTGTTTTACTATGTTCCCAGACAGGCCTGCCGAACCTGAAAAGCGCATATAAAGGTATAAACCCCAGCACAGTGTAATAAAGCAATTCTACTGTGCTGCGCAGAGCCACTCCTGTGGGGTCATACTCTTCCACGTTTGCAAAGGCGATAACAGTGGCATTTAAAATAAAACGTATATTAAACTTTTCCTCTAAAAACATTAACATGGCCGCTACACTTAAAATTCCCCAAAACATGGCAGCCTTTTTCCAGCTTAATTGATAGTAGAGTTTTTTGGATATTATATGGGCAAAATAAAAAATTCCCGCCAGGGTAATTAGTTGTACTACTTGAGTGATACTGTTATCCAGTAATAATGCAGCCCACAAAGGCTGCATGTTGGTTTTGGCAAATGGGCACCAGAGGTTCTCAAATGTATGCCTTAACTCAAAAATATTTATTATGTCCACCAGGTAGCATATAATAAATACAGCTACCAGGTAAAAGATAATAGTTGTAAATATCCAGGCAGGGTTAATTTTAATTAGTTTATTGTATAACAGGTGGAGGTTAAATTTTTTTATTATAATACCCTCTCCTTTAAACAGTGATTGATTTAACATGGGATTTTCAAGTAGTGTTTTCAGGTAAATTGGTATACAGTATGTAGTCTTCGTCCCGGTACACTATACGAAAATCTTCATGAATTTTCAGGTAATAAAAAAGGGGCGTATCCTTTGAAATTAAAACATTTTTTATATTATATTCCTCAATAATCTCTATGGGGTCATTTTTAATGCTGGTTATATGAATATAATCACGCATGACACTTTTTTCTATAAACAAATCCGCTCTTGCATCAATAAACGTGGGTATACCGTGGTACATCAGGTAACCGCCGGCCAGGTAATCGTTAAAAAGGTTTTCCTGGTAAGATTTATTTTCTTTTAAAAATTCCACTGCCCCGTGGGGCCATTGCTTCGATGCAAATACATCTTCAGGGGGATCTAAAACATGGGGAGCTAAAAAAACTACTGATATCATAACCATAAGTGGCACTGCGGCATAACTTGCCGGGGGTAAAAGATTTGTATTACTCCTGGCTCTAAAATAAATCTTGAAAATAACAAAAACAATTACAAAATACACTATGGCTCGAAATGAGTATATACTGTATAAATAGGATCCGACAGTTAGTAATGCTATAGACAGGGAAACGTGGTTGCTTAAAATATTATTTTTATTCAAGGTTTTAACAATTGATACGGCAAACAAGATGTAAATTAGAAACAAACCTGTGTTGGAAAAATCTGCAGGCTGCCATTCGGAGATAAATTCCTGGTGTCCCGGCTCAAGAATATTTTCTAGAACGTAAAGCCAGATATTAATGCCGTAAGGATTTAACAAGGTGGCTATAAAGGATACAACTGGTACAAAAAATATTCTAATATTCCTGATATCCCTGGTATATACAAACTCCAGCGCGGCATCAAAAAATAAAAATAATACAAAAAGCACCGCCATGCTGTGCATGTTTACCCAGATTAATATCAGCAAGGGCACCGCATAAACCAGGCGCTCTTCCCGTTTAAAGTAAATCAGGTAGAACAGTAATATTACCAGGGGTAAAGTGAAAATGTAAGCGCGCAGGTTAAACCCCAATATAATTATTAAAAGTACCGCAGCAAAATAAAAAACGCAGCGGAGGGGCTCATTATAGTTGTGCTTTATAACCAGCAAACTTGACCCCAGGCTTGCAATGACACTAAAAATAAACATGAGTCTCAAGCCCGTATCATTCCATATTGTATCAACATAACCAATTATTAAACAAAACAGCCACTGGTGAGTTATCCAGCCGGTATCCACCGACCAGGAAAACGGGTCGGTTTGAGGAACACTCCTGTTTTCCATGATCCATCTCCCTATGGATATGGACCAAAAATGATCTCCATCTATATTAAAAGGCATGCCGAAGTACATGTAATAAACGAAAGCAAATACACCAATACCCGCGGTTATGTTGATAACCAGGTAAAAACGATTTTTTTCCATAGTGTTTTTTGCACCCTACAAATATTTTTTTCTTAAAGCCCATACCCCAACCAGCATCTTGAAGGGATCCTTTAAAAGGTTGATTTTAGAACCTTTTTTTTCTTCCCAGGTAACCCCTACTTCTTTGACAGTTAAATTTTTTTTCTGGGCCAGTAGTAGTAATTCCAGGTCAAACAAATACCCTGTTTCATTTATTTCATGTATTAAATCCCCTGCCCTGTCCAGGTTGATTACTTTAACCCCGCATTGGGTGTCCTGGTAAGGCATGGAGAGCAATATTTTTACGTACAGGTTAAATAATTTGCCCAACAGGTTTCGCAGTTTATTCCTTTGCGCGTTGGCATCCTTACTGTACCTGGAAGCAATAACCAGGTCATGGCCGGGACAATAATAAAATAATTTTAGCATTTCCTCCGGTGGAACCGGCATATCGGCATCGCTTATAATAACGCAACCGGAACTGGCAAGCTGTAATCCTTTTTTTATTGATTCGCCTTTTCCTTTATTGATATTGTTTCTAATCACCCTGGCGCCGGTTTCTTTAATTATATTAAAGGTGTTGTCTGTGGAGCCGTCGTCTACAACAATTACCTCAAACCCGTTAATTTTATTTAATTTTTTTAAATTATTCGGCAGCCGGTTTTCTTCGTTGTAGGCCGGTATAATTACTGTAGGCACTTTAAGTATCTCCCCCGGAAGAACCTGAAAAAAGTAATACCATCCCGAAAGCAATAACTCCAATGGCTACCAACTGAATTGAGTTTATTTTTTCCTGCAGTAAAAAAAAGGCCCCCAGGTTAACCAGTATATATGTAAGAACAGCAAACTGGTAAGCGATATGAAGTGGTAAATAATGAAGGCAGGTATAAAACATCAGGAATCCCAGCCCGTAAAAAGAAAAAGCAATTAATCCTTTTAAAGATATTAAAGCGATATAACCGTCTGCGGCCAAAGTTTTGAACAACAACTGTGCCCCGGCAGCAAAACTTGCTGCCAGCGGTAGTAACAAATAAACCCCGTAGTGCAATAGATCAACTCCTTGTGTCAACTAAACAGGTTTAAATCAAGTTAAAAGAATTTATTTAAAAGGGCCAAAATGACATAAAAAACAACAAGTGCACCATTAAATTTTATTAAGATTGACAAAATTTTGTTTTCCGGTGCTTTGATAGTCTCTAAAAATACCCCGGTTTTGGTTAAAAGGTAAAGGCCAAGTAAAAAATATAAAAAATGTTCTATAAAAAAAACCAGCGGTGACGGGCCTGTTGCAAACAATTTTCACCTCCAAAAGCTAAAATATTGTGGTTAATAAAGTCTAATTACTGCTAAAAGGTGATCTGTTTAAAGTTTTTTTATCATATTATTACATAATTTACAACCCGAAAAACAAAGAAAAAAATTATGAACCCCAATTATAAATCCTGATGGGCCTTTCCCGGTTAGCCTGAGTAGTTACAAAAAACAAATAAAACTGTTAGCCGTTAATTTTTCTGCAAAAAATATAAAAAAAATTTTATAACAGGCCATTTTTGTGACTGAACTGTGACAGGTATTTGTTATAATAGGAAATAAAGATGTTAAATACCTGTTCTGGTAATGAGGTTAACCGGTAAGCAAAATCTAACAGCCAATCTGCTTTTAAAGGTATGCGAGGGTTTTAAGCTTGCTTGACGGTAACTAATGGTGCTGGTGTTTAATAATGCAGTTTTTGCATATGAATGATAAAAGGGAATATACAAAATAATGAGTTCAGGGGGGAGTTATATAGTAAGGTAAAAGAATAAAAGATACTGTTAAACGGTAGGAGAAGGAAAAGGAGCCAATAATGAAGTAAAAAAATTGAAATCAGGGGGATAAGTATGGGTAAAAAATTAATTATGGGATTATTTCTACTTGTGGTTGTATTTGCAGCAGCAGGATGTTTAGAAGGCAAAATGGAAGGCGAAATATACCCGGATCAGACTATGGACATGGGAGTTTCGATAGAATTAGGCGATATGGTTTTGCTTATGGTAGCCGAGGAAGAAGGCTTGGAACTTGAAGAAGCCAAGGAAGTTGTAGCAAAGGAGCTAGCAGAAAGCATGCGAGAAGATATTGAAAGAGACATGAAAGAAATTGAAGAAAAAATCGGCGGAATTCCACCCGAGGTAGAAATTGAAGTGGAAGAAGTTATTTCTGATGATGGTGCGGGAGCTAAGATGGCCTGGTATAACATGCCCTTTGAAAGAGCAAATGAAATACTGGGTGGAAAAGACGAAGACGGGATAACATTTAGTGGATGCAAAGAAGATAATATACAGGAAATCAGGATATGTATGGAGCAATCAGCTGAAATTGAAGAACCTGGTGAAATAGAAGAACCTGGTGAATTTGAACAATTAAGTAGGGAAAG
>PWGO01000015.1 GCA_003554525.1 Syntrophomonadaceae bacterium
TCCGCCTGGCATTCGGAAGCGGTGCGGGATTATTCGCATATGAACGTTCGCACTGACCATTATTACGGTTATATCTGGGATCTTATGAATGCTTCAAAAGCGGCGCACAACCAGGTCTGGAGCCTGGGAACAAACTGGGTAGGAATTCATTCCCGGAGCGGAGAATATTTCTGGGGAGGCAGCGGCGTATGGGCCCCCTCTGGAATAAAGCTGCTCCAGGGATCCAATATAAAAGAAGAGCTGCTTATTGTAAGGAACGTGGATATTAAGGAACAGCGGAACAGGGAAAAAGACGACTTTAACTACCGTATTGATTTTGAAAACTTCTACCGCCACATGGATCATCCTGCATGTACCCAATACCTGCCCTGACTGTGGTTAAATCCCTTTTTCAGTGTAATCCTGGTAGGAGTGGTGCAGCTTTAGGCTTAACTCCCCGGGTTTTCCGTTGCCAATAGGGATGTCGTCTACCTCGACCAGGGAGATTATTTCTACCAGCGAGTTGGTTAAAAAGGCTTCATCGGACCGGAGCAAAAAATAAGGGGTAAAGCTTTCTTCTATTACCTCCAGCCCCTGGTTTTTGGCCAGCTCTATCACCAGGTTCCGGGTTATACCTGCCAGGAGCCCGTCTTCTGGAGGAGGAGTAAACAACTTGCTGCCGCAGGTTGCGAAAAGGTTGCTCACGGTTCCTTCCGTTAAATTTCCTTTTTGGTTGACAAAAAGGCCCTCGTTTGCGCCTTTTTTTTGCGCTTCCCGCCGCCCCAGGATGTTTTCCAGGAAGTTGAGGGATTTAAGTTTTACCACGGGAGAGTTTTCGTTGCGGGGAAAACTAACCAGGGCGGCCCTGAAGCCTTGTCGGTACTGTTCCTGGCTGTAGGGAGCCCCGTGTCCCGCGGTTATCATGGTTGTGGCTTCCATTTCCGGGTTGTTAGACGGCCAGAGCCCTTTTGCCCCGGTTCCCCGGGTCAGGGTTATCCGTAGCCAGCCGCCGGTAAGGTTATTGGCCTTAATTACCTGCATAACCGCATCTTCCAACTCTTTTTTTTCTGCCCACAGATTTAGCTCCAGGATTTCTGCTCCCTGCAGCATTCTTTCCAGGTGAAGGTTCAAAAGAAAAGGTTTACCCCGGTACACCCGGATTGTTTCAAACAGCCCGTCCCCGTATAACAAGCCGCGGTTCTGCGGGAGAACAGCCTCCCGGTGGGAGGGATATAAATTTCCGTTTAAGTAATACCATTCGCTCATGTCAGGCCTCCTTATGGTAATGATAACTCACATTTTATTAACAGCGGCAGGGAAGTATAAAATAACCCAAAGAGTAGTAGCTTTACCCCCGGTGTCAAATAGCACCCACATTGGTGTCTCGACATTTTCCTCCCCCTGGGAGCCAAAATCTTCCTCCCCCCTGGTGGGGGAGGAATTAAAGGTGGGGGGGGTCTTTTATCTTGCCTCTTGCTTCTTGAAAGGGGGTCTTTTTCTCACCTCTAACTTCCAACCTCTCACCTCTCAAAATGGTGGGATGGTCTTTTATCTTGTTTCTTGCCTCTTGCTTCTTGAGTGGATACCCAGGGCCCATAGCATGCCGCGGGCTTTGTCCAGTGTTTCCTGGTATTCTTGCCCGGGATCAGAAGCAGCAACCAGCCCGCCTCCTACATTAAAGTATGCAACCTGGTTTTTGATAACAAAAGTGCGGATTACTACGCTTAAATCAGAGAAACCCTGAAAATCCATGTACCCCAGGGTCCCGGTGTATATGCCCCGCTTACAGGGTTCCAGCTCTTCGATTATTTCCAGGGAGCGGCGCTTGGGAGTCCCGCTTATGGAGCCGCCGGGGAGGGTATAATGTAAAACGTCCAAAAGTTCCTTTCCTTCCGGCAGCAGTCCTTCCACGGTAGAAACCAGGTGATGTACGGTAGCATAACTTTCCAGGCGGTAAAGCTCCGATATTTCCACGCTGTTTTCCCGGCAGAAACGGCTTAACTCTTCTTTTTCCATGTTGGCTATCATGGCAAGTTCGGTGCGTTCTTTTTTGCTATTCCAAAGTTCTTTTTTTAATTTTTCATCTTCTTCCGGGGTGTAACCTCTTCGCCGGGTCCCCTTGATAGGACAGGCTTCTATTTTACTGCCTTCCTGCTTCAGGAACCTCTCCGGTGAAGAGCTCACTACGGTAACCGGCGGAAAATCGAGGTAAGACGCAAATGGAGCTGGACTAACCCGCCGCAGTCTCTGGTAAAGTTCCCAGGGAGATGTGTCTAAATCAACCTGCATACGTTGCGAAAGGTTTATCTGGGATATCTCCCCCTTGTTAATATAATCCAGCACTTTTTCTACTGCTTTCAGGTAGGTTTCCCGGTCAAAATTGGAACGGAGGTTTTTGCCTGCAGGTTCTCCTTCTCCTTCAGTTTTCGTTTCCATACTTTCCTGCCCGCAGTGCAAGGAGTTTTCAATACTGTTTAGCCGGGAAAGGAGTTGTTGGTAGCGGTTTTCCCGGTGTTTTTCTTTTTCTTTCCCTTTAAAGGGAAGCCCGGTGGAAACTAGGTGAGATTCTCCTTTCAGGTGGTCAATTACTACTGCACTGTCGTAAAAGGCAAAGTAACAGTGGGGCAGCTGCAGGTCATCTTCCGATGTGTCCGGGATACCTTCCAGGAAGCACCCCAGGTCGTAGGAGAGGTATCCTACTGCGCCACCGCCGGTAAATGGAAGTTCCCCGGCAGCATCAGGCGGCCCTGTAAACCGCCGGGCTGTTTTCTGCAGAAGTTCAAGTGGGTTCCCTTGCATGTGGTAAGTGTTTTGGTTACCGTAAAGGTGCTGCACGAAACAGTCGCTGCCCCTGCTGTAGAAAACCAGGAAAGGATCGCTTCCCATTATGGAATAACGGCCCAGTTTTTCGCTTTTAATCCCGCTGTCCAGGAAAAAGGGATAGGGATCCTCCAGGAATTGAGGAAAAAGTTCTGTTCCATCTACTTCTTTGTG
This sequence comes from Syntrophomonadaceae bacterium, assembly GCA_003554525.1. Taxonomy (GTDB): domain Bacteria; phylum Bacillota; class Dethiobacteria; order DTU022; family PWGO01; genus PWGO01. Next base: position 2,974 of record PWGO01000015.1, read on the forward strand.
CAGGCAGGTATCTGCATGGCGGTAACTCATGATATAATTCCCCCTTAAATAAAATAAACGAGACAGCCTGTGCTGGGTCGCATCCCAGCTATTTAGCGTCTCGTTAATAATAAAAACAATCTTAAAAAACCTATTAAATTTTGAAGCGCAATCTTACTTACGAGTTTACCGGTTAGATAATATCTGCTGAACCTTTCCGGGAATATGTATTCGACAGCGCCGCCCTGATTCCTTCATTCCAATCTTAAAAAAATGAATTTTTTATAAGTACTCAGGCTTTCTATGTAGATAAAGGATGAGCTATTTTGGCATCAAAGCAGGTTCAATTATTGGGTAGAGTCTTTCTGACTTCCGACCTCTGACCTCTAACTTCCAAAAAGGTATCCCCCCCATCTTAATCTTCCCCCACGATGGGGGGAAGAAAGAAGCCCGCGGCAAGGAAGTAAAAATGCGCCCAGGGTGAATGTTCCATCGTCTTCCCTTCGGCCTTGCGCACAGTAAAGGTGACGCTCGAACCGTCCCCGCAGGCACAGCATGCCTCTTAACTTGCCCTTACCTGGCTTGAGTATTTACTTATTTTTTATTGTTTCTCATGTCATGATAGTGGTTAAAGTTGTTTTCCTCCTCCTCCCGGCGGTTAACTATGAAGTCGTAAACGTGGGAGGCGATTATTTTTAATATAGTAAATGTGGGAACTGCCAGAATGATACCCAGGAAACCACCCATCCGGCCTGCAACCATGACCAGGATAATAATGGTCAGGGGGTTCATGTGGAGCTTTCTTCCCATGACCTGCGGGGAAATAAAAAGGCTTTCCAGCTGCTGGGCTACTACGATCACTGCGATAACTTTAAGCATCATTAACGGCGAATCCAGCGCCCCAACGATAACCCCGGGGATGGCTCCAATGAAAGGCCCCAGAAAAGGGATTATATTGGTGATCATGGCAAAAAGGGCCAGTATAAGTGAGTAATTCAGCCCTATTATAGAATAGCCGATATATACCAGTATCCCTACGCTCAGGCATACTATCCCGATACCTTGCACGTAAGAACTCATGGCTTTATTTAATTCAGAAAGGGCGCGGTGAATTTTGGGAAGGTGATTTTGCGGGACAAAACGGGTAAGAACATTGTTTATAACAGGGCTTCCTTTTTCTTTTAACATGAAAAAAAGCAGGAAAGGTACCATTACCAGGATGGTAAACAGGTGGGTAAAGAAATCGATTACTGCGCCAATGCTGTCAATTATCTGGCCGGAGTATTCCTGGATGGTGCCCGTGAATTGCCGGGCCAGGTTTTCTATATTAAGGTCTTCGCGGTATTCCAGGTAGGGCAGTACACCCCTTTCTTCCAGGTCCATGAGTATTTCTTCTACTTCTCCGATCATGGCGGGGATATCTTCTTGAAGTTTTCTCACTTCTTCCTGTATAACCGGGAAGATAGTTACAGCAATAAGTGACAAAATACCGATTATAAGTATATATACTATAAAAATGGCAAGCCAGCGGGGAATTTTTTTGCCGTGGAGCCAGTCTACCAGCGGGTAAGTCATGTAGTACAGTATGCCCGATATAAGTATGGGAAAGAAAAGCGTTTCCACTATTACTACCAGGGGAATAAAAATGTAAGAAACTTTTCCCCCCGCGTAAATAACCAGAAACAGAAGCAGCAACCATATTCCCGCTCTAAAAAGCCTGGAGTCTAGTAACCTGTCCATAAAAAGTTATACCTTTCTCTTAAGCGGTTATTTTATTATCAACATTATACCAGTAATTTGCTTAAATTAATAGTAACTGCCGGGCTTAATGAATCAATTTTTATAACACAATTATAATTTTGCACTGGAAACCATATTATCCCAACAACGCAAGGAATAATTTAAAGGAATAATTTAGGGCATAAGCAGGTCTGTGCCTGCAAGTGTTGAATTTATTAAAATGAGATAAAGATGGAGGGTAGATGAACGGATGGAATACCTGAGCGGTGTGGTTGAGCGTATTACTTACAGCAACCAGGAAAACGGTTTCAGCGTAATAAAAATAAAATCCAGGGGCTTTTCGGACCTGGTTACCGTGGTAGGCAACCTTGCCGCGGTTAACGTGGGGGCGGTTTTGCGCCTGAAAGGCGAGTGGAAACACGATTCCAGGTACGGCAGGCAGTTCAGCGCCTCAGAATATACCGAAACTGTTCCCGCTACCGCCGCCGGTATTGAAAAATACCTGGGAAGCGGGCTTATTAAAGGAATCGGGCCGGTTTATGCCCGGAAGATTGTTGACTACTTTAAAGAAGATACCCTGCGCGTAATTGAAGAAGAAACGGATTGCCTCAAAGAAATAGAAGGCATCGGGGAAAAAAGGCTGGAAATGATAAAAAATGCTTGGCAGGAGCAAAAAGAGATAAAAAATGTAATGCTGTTTTTGCAAAGCAGCGGGGTCTCTACTGCTTACGCGGTGAAAATATACAAAACTTACGGCAATGAAAGCATAAGTGTGGTAAAGAACAACCCCTACCGCCTGGCCGATGATGTGTGGGGTATCGGTTTTAAAACCGCGGATAAAATTGCTCAAGACCTGGGATATGATCGGGAATCTTTTGTGCGCTGTCGTTCCGGGATAAAATACGTTTTGGGTGAACTTTCCGATAATGGACACTGCTTTGCTACCCGGGAACAGCTTATACAGGAAGCTGTGAAGATACTGGAAGTAGATGATAAGCTAGTTGAATCCACGCTGGAATGGATGATAGAGGAGAAAGCGGTAATACGGGAGTACCTCCAGGACGAAGATGAAGATGAAGATGAAGATGATGAAAATAAAGAAGCCATCTATTTGCCTCCCCTGTACTACTGTGAAAAAGGAGCGGCGGAGAAAATAAAATCCATACTGGGTGGGCAGAATCCCCTGGTGCAGGAAAACGTGGATAAAGCAATAGAAAAGCTACAGCGGGAGCAGGGCCTGGTTTACGATGACCTGCAAAAGGAAGCCATAAAATCTGCCGCGGGTTCCCGGTTTATGGTTCTTACCGGTGGCCCGGGGACCGGCAAAACAACTATTACCATGGCCATAATCCGTATTTTTAAGCAGATGAATCGCAGGGTAATGCTTGCTGCGCCTACAGGCAGGGCGGCCAAGAAAATGTCCGAGGCCACCGGTATGGAAGCCAAAACCGTGCACCGCCTGCTGGAATACAGCCCTGCAGGGGGATATCAGAAACACTCGGAAAACCCCCTGGCATGCGATGTCCTGGTGGTAGATGAAGCCTCCATGCTGGATATTGTACTGGCGTACCACCTTTTCCGTGCAGTCCCCGAACATGCGGTAGTTGTGCTGGTGGGCGATGTGGACCAGCTTCCGTCGGTAGGCCCCGGCAACGTGTTAAGGGATATTATTTCCTCCGGCGCAGTAAGGGTGATCCAGTTGAAAAAAATATTCCGCCAGGCCCGGGGCAGCAATATAATTACTAACGCCCACCGCATTAACCGGGGGCAGATGCCTTACCTGAAGGGCGGTAAAAACAACGACTTTTTCTTTATTGAAGAAGAAGATTCCTCCCGGGTAGTGGAAATAATAAAAAGTCTTTGCACCTGGAGGCTACCTCGATACTACCGGGTGGATCCTTTAAAGGACCTTCAGGTTCTCTGCCCCATGCAGCGCGGCGATACCGGCGCCCAGAATTTAAACCTCCTCTTGCAGGAAAGTCTCAACACTTCCACGGTGGGTATAAATTACGGGGGGACCAGTTACCTGCGGGGTGATAAGGTAATGCAGGTAAAGAACAACTATGAAAAAAATATTTTTAACGGGGATATAGGAATAATTACCGGTATAAACCGGGAGGACAAAACCCTGGTTATAGAATTCAACGGCAGGAAGGTAGAATACGATTCTACAGAGCTGGATGAAGTTACCCTGGCTTACGCAACTACCATCCATAAAGGGCAGGGAAGCGAGTTCAGGCTGGTGGTGGCTCCACTGACCATGCAGCACTATATTATGTTGCAGCGCAATCTGCTGTATACCTGTGTAACCAGGGCAAAGCAAGTCCTGGTGCTGGTAGGCAGCAAAAAAGCTATAGGCATGGCGGTTTCCAACAACCGGGTGCAACAGAGGAACACCTGCCTGGACGGGAGGTTGTCCGTTTCTAAAAAGTAACGTCGTGCCCGCAATAATAAGAGAAAAACCGGCAGGAAACAAGGCGAATCCTGTCGAATTTCGCCGGGCAGGCTCTTGTAGGAGGGTGCATATAATTTGCATCAATTTTATTTAACCCATAAAATTGAGCGGGTAAATACAATAAGGAGTGAGATGTGTGATATGGAAGCCAAGCTACTTAATCCAATTGTAAGTTCTCTATCCGAATCTATTTCCATGTTTACCGGCGTAGGCCCGGAAAAAGAAAGTGTTAACCTTTTAAACGACTCGGTTCCCAGCAACACCGATACCCATGTATTTATTGGCATCACCGGGGACCTTTACGGTACCGTTTTGTTGAGTGCAAAAAAAGAAAACGCTCTTAAGCTGGCCTCTTCCATGGCGGGGATGGAACTGAGCGATTTTGATGACATTTCCATAAGTGCACTGAAAGAGCTGTGCAACATGGTGGTTGGCGGGGCGGTTACCAGGTATTCGCAGATGGGGCTTGATTCAGAAATAACCCCTCCTACGTTTTTGGAAGGGAACAACCTGAACATCAGGGCGAGTTATCCCCTGGTAAGCGTAAATTTTACTCTCTCGGACATTAATTTTTATATTAACCTTTCCGTTAAGCAGAAGAAAAGCAAAACTGTACTGGTGGTGGACGATGCTACTTTTGTGCGCAAGCAGGTGGTGGATGTTTTAAGCCAGGATGATTACCATATAGTTGGAGAGTGCCAGAACGGTTTGGAATGCATTGAATTTATTAAAAAAAGCGGGCAGCCGGATATTGTGCTGCTGGATATAACCATGCCGGAAATGGACGGTTTGCAGACGCTGGAGCAGCTAAAAAAAGACTACCCGCATTTAAAAGTGGTAATGGTAACCGCGTTGGGACAGCAGGAAACCATGCAGAAAGCTACTACCCTGGGGGCGGACGGTTACGTGGTCAAGCCTTTTGAGAAAGAGAGGCTGCTGGATGTATTAAAGAAAGTTTAGCCGGTAAAGCAGCCCGGGAAAAAAATATAATAATGAGCTAGATATTTTGGCCCGGGAAGGGCCAAAATTATTTTTAAAAGAGGCAGAACCCGGGGTTCATGAAAAAGAAAAATGAGAGAAAAATGAGAGGTATTACCTGGGAGTTGTCGGAATATTCATTTTCAAGCGTACAAAATTATTATTAATGATGAATTAGTAGAAGGAGATTTTTCTGCAGTGTAGAATAATAGAAAATGCAGGATATAATTTCTGGGAGCCGGATATGACAAAAAAATAAAAAAGAGGTAAAGGGTTTAGGTAAGCATAATCTACAGGGGTAAGTTACGCCTTAATTTCTGCAATAAACAACTTTGCCAGGTTCTGCTATAACACGTATTAGTCCATATGTAGATATGTAGACGTTTACTTGATTTGTACCGGTTAGTTGTGCGGTTTCAGGCAATTTACTCTCTATTGCTTGTAAAAAATTCTGAATTTATGGCCCGGTGTGATTAAAATAAACCCTGTTAAAATGAAACCCTTCCTGCATGTCGGCGTCGGCTTCCGGTCTCCCTGTGTTCAAGGAGAAAGGAGGTTTTTTTATCTCTTCATTACTTAACGGATTCAACAGCGAAAACAGCGAAAATGAATTTGCCCTGGAAATAAGTAAAA
>PWGO01000156.1 GCA_003554525.1 Syntrophomonadaceae bacterium
GAAGAACTGGTTTTAAAAGATGATATAGAAGGTTTTCTCTTACCGGTTTGGGAGAATGACAATTTGGGTTTTATAAATAACCGGGGTGAACAAATAGTTAAGGCAGATGAAATTATAAGTGGAGAAACGCTACCACAACAACCTCACCCTGAGGACAGATATTTTATAGAGCTTACTGATACTTATAAGTTTAGGCATAAAGGGCCTTTTTTGTTTCTTAAATTAAATGTTCCGGGAGTTGAGCAAACCCAAAAAGTAGTATTTAACAAAAACGGTGAGCTTATAGCAAAAATGCCATCAGAAAAAGCATCCGGATTTAACGAAGAGGGTGTAATTACTTACGAGGGTGGTAGTTATGGATTTGTTGATGCAGAGGGTAGAAGGGTTCTTGACCTTGAATATGACGATATATCTACTATATGGGATAGTAATTATATGGAAATAGCAAAAGACGGGAAAAAAGGTGTCTTTGATCCTGTAGCTGAGGAAGTAGTAGTTGAGATCCAATATGATGACATAGAAAAACGCGGCTGGGTTGAGGAGGAGCTTTTCAAAGTACGTGAAGGAAGTGACAAAATATTATTTGATAAGAATGGCAACAAGATCGCAAAGCTGGACTTTGATGAAACCGGAAGACCTTCTGAAGGCTTTATTTCGGCAAGAAAGGGTGAAAGGTGGGGATTTATAAACCTTTCAGGGGAAGTGGTTATAGAGCCGGAATTTGATGAAGTAGAAAGATTTTCAGAGGGCTATGCAGTAGTAAAACAGGATGAGGGGTGGGGGCTCATTGATAAAGAAGGTGAGTTTTTAATAGAGCCCAAATTTGATAGATTAAGTGATACACTTATAGAAGGGCTTTATAGATTTGATCTTGATGCAAAAACGGGTTATATCAACCAGGAAGGGGAAGTACTGGTTAAAGGGAAATATGATATTTTACACTTATATTCGTATAATAATAGCCATGTTTTTATTTTTGAAGAAAACGAAAAAGCCGGTTTATTATCCGAAGAAGGGGAGCTTATAAAGGAGCCAGTTTTTGAACACTACTCGCGACCTTACGGGGTGGGAACCTGTAAACAGTCTGCCGCCTATGTAGCAGAAGACTACCTGGTTTTTAACAAGGATGGACTCCGGGCGGTATTCCACGATGGCGATTTTATAACGGATTTTAAATTTAAAGAGATTGGCGAATTTGGACGTCCCATGAAATACGGAGATGTCATCCAGTTCAAAGCAAAAGTAGAAGGAGAACCGGAAAAAGGGCTATATGATGTTGAAGACGGGGAATATATAATAGAACCCGGTGACTATGATCATTTTGATTATTTAATAAATAACAGGGCCAGGGTAAAACAAGATGGTAAATTCGGTTTTGTAGGTGAAAATGGTAGTAAAGAAATTAATCCGGAATATGATTACGCCACACGTTTTCAAGATGAACTGGCTGCTGTGAAAAAAAATAATGATTTAAAGCTAATTGACCGGAATGGGGAGACCATAGAACATGTAAAAGATTTTAAAAAAGAAATAGTTTCACTAATACATTTAGGTGAACCAGAAGTATATAGATTAAACAGACGTTATTATTTCAGTAAAGACCACGGTTGGCTTAGAAAACCGGAATAGTCTATTGTATTATTATTTAGAAATTAGCAACTTTAAGGGAGGAACAATGGACCTGTCTTCTTGTCCCTCCTTACTAGGGTACGTGGGGACAGGTCCTCATTGTGGTCATTAAGAATGATGATAAGATTGTAGAACGATTCTTACCTGAGCGCTTTGAACAAAAATTAGGCAAATTGTTGAGATTGATAGTGGTTTTGGTAAAGAAATTATTACCAAAACCAGGCCCCCTTAAATCTCTTATCTTGCAAATATAACATGCTAAAAAAACATTGGAATCCTACACCAATGGGTACGGAAAATGAGTTATAAAATACCTGGTAAAACTGGTTAAAGGTAAGGAGATTTATATGTCAACACATTCGCTGCACCGCCTTACAAAAGAAGATATTTCCAGGGCTGTAGAGTGCCTGAAGGATGCATTTGAGGATGATCCCCTCTGGGCGGAGGTTTTTAAAAATGATCCGGACAGGGATAAAGCTTTAACAGGTTTTTTTACGTGTCCCCTTTTGTACGGTATGAAGTTTGGAAAAGCATACGCGACGTCACCTGAAATAGAGGGAGTAGCTGCGTGGGTGTCCGACAAATATGCCAACATGACAATGTGGCATATGCTTCTAAGTGGTGCCCTGCCGTACGGGTCAAAGATGGGAAAAGAAACCCTGCGTAATCTTTCCACCGTTAACAGGTATATTAGGCCTCGCCGCCGGAGTTTAATGAAAAATAAACCTTACATGTACCTGGTAATAATCGGCATATCTTCTGCTGCACAGGGAAATGGGTTTGGAAGTAAAATTATAGATGCCATAAAAGAAGAAAGTTCCAGGAAAGGGTTTTATATTTACCTGGAAACAGAAAAAGAAGAAAACGTTGTGTTCTATGAAAAGCATGGATTCAACGTGGTGGAGAGAATAGATCTTGAGGAGCTCAACGTACCCATGTGGTTAATGGAGAGAAAGCCTGTTTCCTGATTAGATATCAAGAGATAACCTGTTTAGGAGGGACACAGGGACAGGTTCATTGTCCCACCTGTTATTATTAATAGTGTCAGAAGAAATTAATGTGAAGGCATGCCAGGGAAAGAAGCAGCAGTATAATTTACCGTATAATGCTGTGAAATATAAATAATTAATATTTTGTGGGACAAGGGACCTGTCCCCGCGTTCCTTTGTAACTGACAGGAAAAAGGATGTGAAGGATATGGGGAATTATGAGTTTGACGGTCAAAAATATAAAACTGCTTCCGGCCATCAGAAAGAGTGGGGAGCCAGAATCTTGGAGGAATTAAGACTAACAGGAACAGAAACGATTCTGGATTTAGGTTGTGGTGATGGTGTATTAACCAAACAGCTGGCTGACTTGGTTCCTGAAGGGAGAGTCATTGGAATTGATGCCTCAAAAGGAATGATTGAGACTGCAAAAGAATTTGAAGGGCATAATTTATTATTTGTTTTTCAAGACATCAATGACCTGGCTTTTACTAACGAGTTTGATTTGATATTTTCAAACGCGGTTCTCCACTGGGTTAAAGACCACCATAAATTGTATAAAAATTGCTATACAGCTCTAAAATCAGGCGGGGTAGTACGTTTCAATTTTGCAGGAGACGGAAATTGTTCAAATTTTTACGAGGTTGTTCGGGAAGTGATGGGTTATTCTAATTACCGCAGTCATTTTGAAAACTTCGAATGGCCATGGTACATGCCACGAATTAGTGATTACGAGGAACTCGTAAACCAGCAAGAGTTTAATGAAGTACGTTGCTGGGAGGAAAATGCTGATAGGAACTTTAAAACTAAAGAAGATTTGGTTAAGTGGATTAATCAGCCTTCCATTGTTCCTTTCTTAAAATTTCTTCCTAAGGAAAAACAACCGGAGTTTAGGGGTGAAGTTATTAGCAGAATGGTTGATAAAACTATACAGCCCGATGGAACATATTTTGAGACCTTTAGACGGATAAATGTCTTTGCAAGGAAGTAAGAGGTAATAGCATAAGCCAGAACATACCCGACACTTTGCCAAGAAGAGGATTATTTTGGAAAGATGATATGCTTGGGGGCACAGGGACAGGTTCATTGTCCCACCTGTTTTTATTAATAGTGTCAGAAGAAATTAATGTTAAGGTATGCCAGGGAAAGAAGCAGCAGTATAATTTACCGTATAATGCTGTGGAATATAAATAATTAATTTTGTGGGACAAGGGACCTGTCCCCGCGTCCCTGTCCCCGCGTCCCTTGATATTTTACTAAAAATAGTTCAATCTTGTTTGTTTTCCCAACCAGATACAAAACCGGAAGCAGTCACAGATTCATACTGCATTCTATCAGAAAGCATCGCCATAGAAGTATCCAGCACTATTAGTTCTGAATGCCTTAAAGTATTACCACCAATAACTCTAAATTCCATGCCTAATCCATAAATGCTTACTAATATTCCAGGTATAGCTTCTACTTGAACTTCGTAGATTGTAGCCCAAACCGGAAACGCCTCAATAAAAAGGCAACCGGGGTGGATAGTTAGTTTTAATGCCCGGAAAATCTTTTTTGGGCAAGATGTTTTATCAATTAGTAAAACCCTTACCCATACTGTTTTTGAAGTATTATTCTGTACAATAACACCTACCCCCGTTTGTTCCAAAGGCTCAACTGCCAATGGCCCTGTGGACAGTGCCTTAAGTACTGGTACACATAATACATCACCTGGAAAAATCTTGTCTGGATCAAATATATGTGGGTTTGCGTTAATAAGAGCGTCAAGTGGTAGGTTAAATCTCTGGGCAATCTCAAACATGGTATCCCCGTGTTCAACCTTATATCTTCCTTTAAAACCTTCAGGGCATTTTAGAGGTTTTCTTCCATCACTCAATTGTAAATCCTCCAATTAGTTTATTTAAATATTATTGTATTATAGTAATAGGTAAGAGGTGAAAGTGTGGAATATAAATAATTAATATTTTGTGGGACAAGGGACCTGTCCCCGCGTCCCCCCGCGTCCCTGCATAAATAGAAAGCACGGGATGTTGCAGAGACACACCTTACATGTTACTCTGTATGCAGAATATTTCGTTACAACCTTAATATGTATTATATGTTCCCCAATGCAAGTCTAAATCTGGTGAAATTAGCCGGGTAACTGGCATAATCGGGGCAGGGACTGCCCTTAGAGCCTGGGTAATCTTAGTAGGTTGCTACTATTGACCAGGTAGCTCCTGCTTCTCAAGTGAAGCGAAGCAAAGCGAAAGCGGGAGTAGTTCACGATTTTACAAGGAAGTGAGGTGTTAAAAATTTCAGGGAAAAAATTAGCTTATTTAATAATAATAGTAGTTTGCGTAACAGCTTTAACAGTTTCTATGACAGGTTGTGACCTGCTAGAGGAAAAAACAGAAGACTTAAATAAATACGAAGTAAAGGTACAAGTTGACCCTGAAGGTGCTGGTAAAATCCAGGGTGAGGGAGTATATGATGAAAAGTCGAATGTTGTAGTTGAAGCTGAAGCAAAGGAAAATTCCAGTTTTATAGGATGGGAAAAGGATAATGAAAAAGTTAGTTCAAAAGAAGAATACGAGTTTGAGATAACCGAAGACAAATTATTAAAGGCTATATTTTACGCAGAAAAAAAGCCTGCAGAAGTGGATGACTGGCAAATAGAAGAGGATATTGTAAATATTGATGATTTAGAGCATTTGGCTGTTAAAGAAAACTGGAAGGATAGTGGAAAAGACGGTAATTTAGCATCTGTAGGGGATAACTTTTTGGCTGTCACTAACAGAGATGAACAGAAAATAAATTTAATAGCAAAAGATAGTTTAGAGGTAGTTGATCAAATTGAGGATATAGATGGAAAGCACTATATGCAAGTTGATTTTTTGGGGAAAGATTATTTATTGTATAGAAATATTGGCAATAAAAAACCGTGTATATATCATATTAGCCACGAAGGCAAGGAGAAAGCCGAAGAGATAGATATATATGAGTCAGGTTTGAATGTATATGATGAAGAAAACAAAAGACTATCTCAAATGGCTTTAAATATAGATCGTTTTATACGTACGGATTTTAGTATTGCAGGGGATTACGTATTTATTTATCCTGATTATTCATTTACTTTGGAGCATGAAAAACCGCCTCGATTAAATGAGCCGGTTTTAAAAGTGTTTCAGTTTCAAGATGATGAGCTGGAAAAGATTGAAGATGATTTGTTGGAAGAATCATTGCTTACGGTTGATATTGCTAAATACCAAGATGATACAGCTTTGCTGTCAACAGCTTGTCATGGGTTAATAGAAGTAGATTTAACTGATTTTTCCATGGAAAAACTGAATTTTGGCGGCAACTATAATCTTGCTGAAGATAACAGGCCACAGACTGGTCGGTATAAAGATCATTACGTAGCACATTCTTTCAAAGGCATATCTTCAGAAAGAGTTATGCTAATGCGTTCCCAGATTCCACTCCCTAAATGCCATAGCTGGAAAAAGCACATGGTAGTACCTGATGATGACGACACCTTTACGTTTGTTGGACAAAGTACGGTGGGACCGAACGTGGGTATGATAGATGACGAAGATTTTGCTGATACAGGGCATTATGAGCTGAAAGGGGACTGGATAGTTGTGGTAGAACGATCCCAAAGAGAAAATGAAGAAGAATCAAAAGGCAGAGGAATTATTGCTCTATTAGAACTAAATAATGAAAAAGCTTTACAGGGTCTTGATGCTGATAGCCCTGACTTGCCAAAAGTAGGAAAGTATTTTGATATTAAAGTAGATCTAAAAAATATTTTATCGGAAGCTGAAATCGATCAGTTGCCCCATGTATTGGCATGGGAAATAGAAGGGAATAAAAAGATATCTGATTATCATCCTGTGCATGCTGAAACAGGAAACGTAGTTTTTTCTCGTATAAAGGGTGATAGGATTGAACTAAGACAGCTGGCAGGAGATTTACAGGTTTTTGGTGTGGATGATAAGAGTAAAGAAATTTATCTGCAGTCAAATGGAAAGCTTTATCGCCTTGATTATAATATTATTTTTGAAAAAGGCAACCGGAGCGGATAGTTAGGATAGTTAGGATAGTTAGGATAGTTAGTTTTAATGTCCGGAAAATCTTTTTTGGGCAAGATGTTTTATCAATTAGTAAAATCTTACCCGTACTGTTTTTCCCATACTGTTTTTGAAGTATTATTCTGTACAATAACACCTACCCCCGTTTGCTCCAAAGGCTCAACTGCCAATGGCCCTGTGGACAGTGCCTTAAGTACTGGTACACATAATACATCACCAGATATGCGCAAAAAGGCAAAAATGTTCTCTGTTTATATAATTTACATGGTATAATCATAATGAAATTAAAGTAAATGGCTTCACAAAGGATTCAAGCTGTTTAGACACAGACATATTGATAAAATCGGGAGGTGCTTTATGAATCCACAGCTTAAACAAAAAGCGGAAAGTTATTTGAATCAGTTGTGCATGGATATACCGGAAAGATGCGTAGGCAGTGAAGGCAACCGGAGGGCGGCTGACCTTTTGGAAAATTACCTGCAGTCCTTTAACTTTGAGACTTCCAGGCTTTCGTTTGACTGCATGGACTGGAAAGGAGAAGAAGCTAGCTTACGGGTAAATGAAGGAAATTTCTCCGTCAATATCAGCCCTTATTCTCCAGGGGGGAGAGTAAACGCTCCCCTGGTTGCTGTATCCAGCCTGGAGGAACTTAAGCAGGCGCGGGGGGAAGGCAAGATGGTATTATTAAAAGGAGAGATTGCCCGGGAACAACTGCTGCCCAAGAACTTTCCTTTTTTCCAACTACCCGAACACCGGCAAATTATTGACCTTCTGGAAAGCGGGGGGTTTAAAGCAGTAATATGCGCAACTTCTTACAATCCCGAGGTGGCCGGTGGGGTATATCCTTTCCCGTTGATTGAAGACGGCGATTTTGTGCTCCCTTCTGTATACATGACTGACCGGGAGGGGGAAAGGCTGGCCGCTCACCAGGGGGAAACTGTTTCCCTGGAAGTTAAAGCTACCCGGCAATCTGCAAGGGGTTATAACGTAGTTGCTCGCAAGGGCCATCCGGAGGTCCCCAGGATGGTATTTGTGGCTCACCTGGATAGTAAAAAGGGCACACCCGGGGCCATTGACAATGCTACGGGCTTAATTGTGCTATTGCTTTTGGCCGAAAAGTTAGGTAATTACCAGGAGCCTATACCTGTTGAGATAGTGGCTTTAAATGGAGAAGATTATTACTCCAACCCTGGTGAGGTGCTTTACCTGAAGGAAATCCAGAACCAGCCGGAAAATATATTGCTGGGAGTAAATATAGACGGGGCAGGTTATATAAAGGGAGACACTGCTGTTTCTTCTTATGGATGTCCTCCCGTGGTGGAAAAGCTTATCCATACCTTAATCAATAGCACTACAGGAGTTGTCAATGGGGATCCCTGGTATCAGGGTGACCACGCCCTGTTCATCCAGAACGAGATCCCCGCCCTGGGAGTAACCTCGGAACGTATGGAAGATATTCTTGCGGTGGCTCACACTTCCAGGGACACCCCGGCCCTGGTGGACTGCGCTAAACTGGTGGCTGTTTCAGATTTCTTATGCCACCTTTTACATACCCGTCTTACGCAATCCTGAAGAATTTAACAGAATTCTTCTGTGGAAGTGTGCAAAGTGTGCAAAGAGTGCAAAGAGTGCTTGGATAAATAACTGATTTATAGAATTCCGCTGGGAAAACCCCGGACTTTATTCCGGGGAGTCGTCACTAAGCATCTGGGGGAATTCTTTAAGGGGGTTAATAATGCAAAGCAAAATTATAAACAAAGATGCCCTTAAAGCGTTACCTGAATTACCCGATGAAAGCATAGATCTTATTTTTGCCGATCCTCCTTACTGGATGCGTGTAAACGGGGTTTTAGAAAGGATAGAAGGCTCCAGCTACGATGGTTGCTACGATAGCTGGGACAACCAGTTCTCCACCCTTAAAGAATACGAGAGATTCACCCGGCAGTGGTTGGGAGAATGTAAAAGAGTGCTCAAAAAAGATGGCTCTATATGGGTTATAGGCAGTATGCAGTGCATTTATACCATAGGCGGTATCATGCAGCAGTTGGGCTACTGGTTTATTAATGA
>PWGO01000118.1 GCA_003554525.1 Syntrophomonadaceae bacterium
CAGTTGCCGCGGCTTATCTTCAGCCGCTGCGCGCGTTTGATATAGCAAATCAATGCTCGCTGCCGGTATAAACACAACCCTTTTGCTTACTGCACCACAGGACAAAGCTCGTTGCTCTTCCGTCTGGTATTAAGTAGCCTCCACATTGACGCCACGACATCTTCCTCCCCCCTGGCGAGCACCCACATTAGTGCTATCACCAGGTTACCGCTTAATCTTACCTGGTTTTATCCAGGGGATCGAGAAAATCCGAGCGGTACTTCTGCACCGGCATAGGACGCCTTATTATAACGTTGAACATGGCCGCTGCATCAAATGGAATTAACGGCCAAAGGTAAGGAAAGCCAAAAGACCTGGTGGTTACCAGGCGCAGTAACACCAGTAAAATCCCGGCTACAAACCCGGGGAATAAAAACAGCCCGGTTAAAATCACTAAAAACAACACAATTACCCGGTTGGCCATGCTGAGTTCCCAGCTGGGCGTTGCAAAAATGCCTATGGCATTAAGCCCGGCATACAGCAACACCTCGGGGACAAAGAATCCAACTTCCACGGCAATCTCACCTATAAGCAATCCGCCCACCAGCCCCAGGGCGGTTGCCATAGGTGAGGGAGTATGAATGCTGGCCATGCGCAGCAAGTCTACACCAAAATGGGCTATGATAAACTGGAACATTAACGGAATGGCGTAATCTTCTTCCGGACCCAAAAACTCCAGGACGGGTGGAGGAAGCCCCGGCTCCAAAACTATCAGCAACCACAGGGGGATAATAATAAACGACATAAAAACGCCCAGCACTCTTACCCAGCGTATATAAACCCCCATTACGGGATCGTGCCTGAATTCTTCGGCGTGAGTAAGGTGGTGGAAAAAAGTCACCGGAGCTATCATTACAGAAGGGGAAGTATCGACTACTATGGCTACATGGCCTTCCAGCAGGTGAGCCGCAGCCACGTCCGGCCTTTCCGAATAGCGCACCTCGGGAAAGGGATTCCAATAACTTCCTGTAGTGTACTCTTCTACAGTTTTTTCCGCCATGGTAAGCGCATCTACGTTCATGTTCTGCAGCTTGCTCCGGATATTATTAACCAGCTTAGGATTGGCTATATCTTCAATATAAACCAGCACCACGTCGCTTGCAGATCTTTCTCCAACAATCAAAGGTTCACTTCTAAGCCGGGGGTCCCTCAGCCTCCTCCTGATCAGGGTTACGTTAAATAGCAAGGTTTCCACGAAGCCGTCCCGCGACCCCCGGGTTATTTTTTCAATTTCCGGTTCTTCCGGGTCCCTCCCCGGATAAACCCGGCTATCAACTTTCAGCGCCCGGCTTTCCCCATCTATAAAAACAACTACAGGCCCCGAGAGGACATGGTGCACTGCTTCATCCAGGGTACCTATGGTTTCCGCATCAACGTAGGGTATTTTAGTGGTCAGCACCTTTTCCAGTGTTCCGGGCACCAGCTCTTCCCGGCTGCTGTTTAGCAGGGTCTGCAATATAAGGGTGGTAACCTCGTCGTCTATAAAACCATCAACAAACAGGACCCCGGCCTTTTTATCTCCTACGCTTATTTCCCGGAAAATAACATCAAAACTAACATCAATACCCAGGGTTTCGTTAAGTATTTTCTGGTTTTCTTCAAGCCTGCTTCTTATCTTGCCCAGTTCTTCTCGTCCCATAGTTCCTCCTTTTTAATTCCGGCATATTATTAACCACGGGGACTAAACACCACCGCTGCCAGAAAACCAAATATTATAGCTGCCGTCACACCCGTGCTGGTCAGCTCAAACATCCCTGTGAGCACACCAATCACGCCGTTAGCGGCCGCCTCCGACATGGCCCCGTTTACCAGGGCATTGCCGAAACTGGAAATGGGTAAAGATGCGCCCGCCCCAGCAAACTCAATCAACTTGTCGTACCAGCCTACACCGCCAAGCAAACCGCCGGCTACCGTAAACGCGGTCAAAACATGGCCCGGGGTCCAGCTGGTTAAATCAAACAACAGCTGGCCCACCACGCAAAACAACCCGCCAACTACAAATGCCAACAGGTACTCCATCAAATTCACCTCCGCATCAATCCATTTTTCTACTCGTTTTCTATAGACACGGCATGAGCTACCGCCGGAATACTGTCCCCCTGGAAGCAAGAGGTAGGGCTGTGCAGCGCCCCCGTTGCTACTACCAGCACTTTGTTTAATTCCCCTTCGTTCAAGCGACGGTATATGTTGCCCAACGTCACCAGGGCGGAAGAGGCGCAGCCGCTTCCACCCGCCCCCACCTGCTGATGGGGGTAATATATTAAAGTGCCGCAATCCGTATAATTTCCCTGGAGCTGGTAGTTGCGCCTTTCCATTAACTCCCGGGCAAGCTGCATCCCGTACTGCCCCAGGTCCCCGGTAACAATAAGATCATAATACTGGGGGTCGATCTGAAGCTCCTGGAAGTGAAATAACATGGCCGCCGCAGCCGCCGGCGCCATGGCCGAGCCCAGGCTGGAGGCATCTTTGATACCCGAATCTACTGCTTCACCCCAGGTGACTGTGGTAATGCGGGGAGCTTTAACTTCCGAGGTAATAACAGCCGCCCCGGCACCGGTCACGGTCCACTGGGCCCAACCCGGTTTCTGGAAACCGTATTCCGTGGGATAGCGGTACTGCCTTTCCGCGCTGCAGTTGTGGCTGGAGGTTGCTACCAGGACCCTGCTGCCGTACCCTCCCGCTATAAACATGGCCCCCAGACCCAGGCCCTGGGTAAGGTTGGCGCAGGCCCCGTATATGCCCAGGAAAGGAACCGGGTGCTCCAGGGCGCAAAAACCGGATACAGTTATCTGGTTTAAAAGGTCCCCGGCGATAAAATAATCTATATCTCCCTTGCCCAGATTACCCTTGGATAAAGCAATGCTACAGGCATCTTCCATCAGCCGCCTCTCAGATTTCTCAAAACTTTTTTCACCCATTTCCAGGTCCTCTTTAACTCCATCATAATCCCCCGTTAAGGGGCCCAGTCCTTCTTTGGGGCCTGCGACTACCCCGCTGTATGAAAGATAAGCGGGTGATTCTATTTTTATGGTGTGATTGCCGATCCTGGATGAATTCACTTGTATCTACTCCTTTATATATACTGCTTGTATGAGCAACCCGCCATTTTTTATATTACTGCGGAAATTAATCCGATTACCAGCGCAGTCATTACCCCGAATACTATAACGGATCCGGCCAGCAAAAACATCTTGGAACCTACACCGGCAACAAACCCTTCTCTCTTAAACTCCAGCGCCGCAGAAGTAATAGAATTGGCAAAGCCGGTCACCGGGATGGCGGTCCCCGCCCCGGTATGGTGTGCTATTTTATCGAATACACCCAGCCCCGTAGCCAGGGCACCCAGGAAGATAAAAAACGCTACGGTAGGATTGGAAGCCTCCTGGGTGGTAAAGCCCATACCAATGAAAAAATTCAAGACCAGCTGGCCCAACAGGCATATTAATCCCCCGCTTACAAAAGCCACTACCATATTTTTTAACAGGGGAGGCCGCGGCTTTTTCTGCTGCACCATATCTTGATATTCTTTAGCACTAAGCTGGAATTTCTCTTTCAGGTTACGGCTCATACTTTCCTCCTTTACATTACACGATTTTCATGTATTTTTCCCGGCGGTGTGGCGCAAACAACCGGCTCCACACCGCCGGAGCAAAATACCAGCTAAATTAATCTTCATCCTCCCTGACCCCGAAAATTAGTTTAACATTTACCTTGTAATCACTGATTATCCCGTCGTCCACTCTGGCAGTAAAATTTTGAACTTCTATACCCGTTATATCTTCCAGGGTTTTGTTAGCCTTGCTCACAGCATTCTTTGCAGCATCATCCCAGCTTACATCGGATTCCCCTACCAGCTCAATAACCTTGGCTACATTCAATTATGGTCACCTCCATTTTTTCATTCCTGATAGTGTTCTTAACCTGTTTTAAGTTACCAATCCCTCTCCACAGCCATAACAGGCCGGGCATCGCGGGGCGGGGAGGAAGGCGGTTCCACCCAAAATACGTATATAAGGGTTACCGCGGTAAATAGAACCATAAATACTGCCGCCGCCAGATATACATATTTTACAAACATCTCCTTATTCATTGCTTTTTCCCCCATTGCTTTTTACCCCTTTATGAAACAAAATTGCTCGTGTTTTGCAAGCTCTTCTATAAGTGGTTCCTTCCTTCCGTGCCTTTTATAGTATAACTATAATTCCCCCGTTTATTCTCAGGCTGCATAAACACACGGCTGTAAAATAATTCTTTTAAAATATTCAACCTCCTTTTGTGCTCAAGTGGTAGTCCAGCCTTAGTTCAGCCGGAGTCCAGCCGGATTTATTTTACTTGCTTGTAGCCCGGTCAGATTTATTTAACTTGTCGGAAAAACAAAAAAAACAAATCAAAAGGCCCTTATTGACGGGCCTTTTGATTTGTTTTTACCGTGACATTTTCCTCATCCGTGGTGCTTATTAGAAGTTAGAAGTTGGAGGTGTGGGACCGAAAATATCTTCCCCCCTGGTAGGCTAACCCGGTTACACACTTGACACATCAGGTGATCTCCACCTTTAACGGCACATTTTTTCTTTCATTCTGCTCAGCACTTTCTTTTCCAGGCGGGAAACCTGCCTCTGGGATATCCCCATAATCTCCCCGGTTTCTTCCTGGGTTTTTTCCTGGAAAAAACGCAAAAAAATCACTTTTCTCGCTGTTCCATCAAGTTCTTTAAGGGCCTGCTTGAGCCATACCTTCTGCACTACTTTCTCATCCACCATTTCCGGTGAAGAAGATTCTTCAATCCTTTCATGAGGATAAACTGTCCCGGAAAACTCTTTAGAAACAACAAGCTCTTCTCTACTCGGGCTAAACTGGCATTTGCCGGCCCACTCCCATCCCTCCGCTTCTCCGCTGCTTTTCCCGTTAAAGGACCTGCAGCTACCCCTCGCAGGTAACTCTTTATTCTGACGGAGGTGATTCAGTATTTCCCCTTTTATCCAGGAAACTGCAAAAGTAGAAAACCTGGTTCCCCGCCCGGGGTCATAGCGGCGCATTGCTTTTAACAGCCCCAGGCTCCCCACCTGCTGCAGGTCCTGGAGGTCCAAAAATGAGCTGAAATAACGCCCTGCTACAGCCCTGACCAGCGGAAAAAAACAACTTACAAGGTAGTTTTCCGCCGCCCCGTCACCTTCCAGGCTCCTGTTTATCAAATCCCGGATTTCCTCATCAGTCAGCTGCTCCATAGGATTTCTCTCCCTGCTTATTTTTTGAGGAAATATGCTTGACCATCCTTATGGTGGTACCTTCCCCGTGATCGGACTCAACCTCCACTTCATCCATAAAACTTTCCATAATGGTAAATCCCATCCCTGAACGTTCCAGCTCCGGCGTACTGGTATAAAAAGGCTCCATGGCGCGGTTAACATCATTGATACCTTTACCCTGGTCCACAACCTCCACAGTTATAGTTAAATTTTCTATATAAGCCATTATGAAAACGATGCCGATTTCATCTTCATATGCATGAATTACGGCATTGGTTACCGCCTCAGAAACTGCTGTTTTAATATCGCTCATCTCCTCCAGGGTGGGATCCAGTCTTGCCGCAAATGCTGCCACGGTAGCCCGGGCAAAAGATTCATTGCGGGAAAAACCCGGGATTTCCAGTCTCATGTAATCTTTTATTTCCATACTTATACCTCCCTGCTATATAACCTGATTATTAATACTTGCAGAAATACCGCCGCCCTTCAAATCACCTGTATTCACCTGTGTTTACCGGCCTAATTTAAAACCAGCTTATTTAAAGCTTCTTCTTCGTCCCGGTAAATATCCATCAGCTTCAACAGCCCGGAAAGTTCAATAACCCTTTTTATTGATGGCGGCGGACCACAGATTGCTACTCTACCGCCTTTTTCGCTGACTGTTTTATATCGCCCCATAAACAATCCAATACCAGAACTGTCCATAAACTCCAGGTTTTCCAGGCTGAAAATCAGGTTGTGGTAGATTTCTCTCTTCCATTCTTTATCCACAGCTTTTCTAACTTCTTCAGCATAGTGTTGATCCAGCTCTCCAAAAATGCGCACTACCAGGTTTCCCTGCATGGGAAGAAGTGTAAACTCCATAATTCACCTCCTCAAGCAATGTCTAAAATAACTGCTGTGGAAAAATGTTCTGCACTTATCATATATTTCCTTCCCCACATTTGAAATTTGTTAAATTAATGTAACCACAATCCTCCTCCACCAGGGGGGAGGAAAATGTTTCACACCAATGTGGGTGCTGCTTTACACCGGGGGGGTAAAGCTACAATTTTTGGGGTTATTTTATACTTCTCTGCCGCGGGCTTCTTTCTTACCCCCACCGGGGAGAAGATTAAGATGGGGGGGGATACCTTTTTAGAAGTTGGAAGTCAGAGGTCAGAAGTAAAAGATGATAAGAAAAGGCCCCCTTTTTGAGAGGTCAGAGGTTGGAAGTTAGAGGTAAAAGGTGAGAAAATAAAGACCACCATTTTGAGAGGTGAGAGGTTGGAAGTAGTAGATGTAGTTCTTTAAAGTCTATTTATTCAACAGCGGAAATTAATGCATCCTCTATCGCCTGAAGAATTATCTTACTACTATATGTAGCGCCTGTAACCGTATCAACCTGTAAAGTTTGTTTTTCTATTACTTTTTCAGAAATAACTTCTGCGTCTTCACCACGATCATGCCGGTGATCAAGCTCAATATGGGTAATCCCATGATCTTGCACTGTCACTTCAACAAAGGCGCTAATGAAGGTTTGCTCTGATGAACCATGGTATACACCATCAGGTATTGTAGCAAGATCTATATCTCTGATAGTAATCCCCTCAACTGTACTACGATAATTCATTACCGTAATAAAGTACCCCACTCCAATAATTCCAACGAGAACTATTATTAAGGCAGCTACAATAAAAATTATCTTTTTTTTATTCTTCTTTTTATTTGCCTCCAAATTTTTACCCCTCCCATTCTCCCTCAAGATTAAACACTTACTTTTTAGTTTAATAATATAAACAATACTATAAATATAACTTACAGTCAAACTGCGAAAATACGCGGAGACGGCCAAAAAAGTGCCAGGTGTTGAATAAATAATAAGAAAGTTAAAAGAAAGAAGTAGGAAACCAGCGCTGGTATAAGCCAGTTTCCTACTTGATTGTCTTGCTTGATTGTCTTGGAAAAATACAGGGTTATGGCTAATAGTTTAATCTATGCAAATGTATTGTTTTGTAGCTTTAGTTTTGTCACACAGCCTGCCGTCTCTGTGTACCATTGGGCTAAAAAAGGGCAAAAAAGGGCTGAAAAGTTTGGCCGTGCTCCGGCTACCTGCCGAATCCCAGCCAGGCTTCAAAAGTGCGCCCCAGAAGGATTTTAAAACCGGCCCGCTCAACTCCCCAGGCCGCAACCAGGTTTACTGTTTCCTCTGCCTCCCCGGAGACGGCTTTTATTTCACCCACTTTATCCCCTTTTTCCAGCGGGGGCTGCAGGTAAAAATCCAGTTTTATTTCCTTCTCATACCCGGGATCCGCCCCCTTTTCCAGGAAAAGGCTTAAAGGAGTTTCTGTAACCGCGTTAACCCCGGTATACTCTCCCTTTTCTACCGGCACCCGGTCAACAATATCTCCACGGTCGTGAACCGGTACGGCCCGGTAATTGGCAAAACCGTAATCCAGCAGGTGCCTGGCAGCATGGTAACGTTCTTCGCTGGAGGGGGCACCCATCGCTACAGCAATAAACCGGGTATTACCCCTTATTGCCGTGGCAACTATACTATGCCCGGATTCGTCGGTAAAACCGGTTTTTAGCCCGTCACATCCCTTGTAGTAACGTACCATCTTGTTAGTGTTGCTTAAAAACACTTCTCCCGCCCGGATTTCACTTTCTAAAAATTTTTCATCCATCCACACTGTTGCCCATTCCAAAACACGGGGATACTGCAGCAGCTCCCGGCTCATAATCCCGATATCAACCGCTGTGGTATAGTGATCCTCATGGTGAAGGCCATGCGGGTTTTTAAAACGGGTGTTTTCCATCCCCAGTTCCCGGGCCTTCAAGTTCATCTCTTCTACGAATTTTTCCACCGAGCCGGAAACGTGTTCCGCTACAGCCACAGCTGCATCGTTGGCAGAGCCACTCATTAATCCTATAAGCAGCTTCTCTAAATTTACCCGGTCTCCGCTGCTTAAAAATAGCTGAGTACCGCCCATTTCCGCTGCCCGTGAAGAAATATGCACCTCTTCTTCCAGGCTTATTTTATTTTCTTCCAGGGCCTCCATAACCAAAAGAGCGGTCATTACTTTGGTTATGGAGGCAGGACATATTATTTCGTGGGGGGCTTTTCCCCAGACAACACGCCCTGTATCCGCTTCCAGCAGATAAGCTGACTCAACTTCGTAGGGAAATTCGATATCTTCAACTATCTCCCCGGTATAGTCATCATTTTCTTCAGCTCCTGCCGCGGCGGCAGTAAGCATCAAAAAGATGCAGAACCCCGCCAAGACAGCTGCCGCATTCTTTTTCAAAACCGGGCACCTCCTTTTTACTTTATCTTGCCCGGTTTTTATTTATAATATTTGTAACTACTCAGGCATCCACTGCTGCGCCAGGGGGACGGTTCCATCGTCTTCCCTTCGGACCTCCGCTTCGCTCCGGTGACGCTCGAACCGTCC
>PWGO01000137.1 GCA_003554525.1 Syntrophomonadaceae bacterium
AAAAGCTTCATCGCGAATCTCCTCCTGGGCGCTATTGTAAGAAAGGATTGCCACTATGCCCATGGGAATCAAGCCTACCAGTAGAAACAAAATTACCAGCTTAACTTTAAGGCTCATTTTCTTAAAATTAAACATCTTCTTTTACCTCCCTAAAGATAATTTAATAAACCCCATAACCCGGGTATCAGTAATACCCCGAGCTGTTAAACTTTTTTGATAAATTACTTTTTTAAATAATAGTTGAAACCTGAGCTAATATCTATGGGAAAAGCACCCATTAACTTCCCACAAAGTTCCCCATTTTTCTCACACCCTATTTTAAACAAAATCGTAAAGTTGAATAATTATACCCCAATATTTTGCAGTGCTTCTTCAATGCGTTCCGGTTGAAATGGCTTAACTATAAAATCTTTTGCCCCTGCATTTAAAGCGTCAATAACTAGCGACTTCTGGCCCATGGCGCTTACCACAATTACCTTGGCTTCAGGGTCATTTTGCATTATTTTCTTAAGAGCGGTTATGCCATCCACATTGGGCATGGTAATATCCATGGTCACTACATCCGGGCGGTGCTGCTCGTAAAGCTCTATGGCCTGCTGGCCGTCTTCCGCTTCTCCCACCGTCTCATATCCTTTCTTTTCCAGGATGTTTTTTATAGTCATGCGCATAAAAGCCGTATCGTCGGTAATTAAAACTTTCTTACTCAATTTATACCCTCCTTTTACCAGGTTACTGCTCCACCTTGCTTCCGTCGCTCCACCTTCCCCCGGCAAAACTTACGGCGAATTCAGCTATGCTATCCAGCGAAAGCAATTTTTCCACCGCCCCTACCGCTACTGCCTGCCTCGGCATTCCGTAAACTGAGCAGCTTTTTTCTTCCTGGGCTACGGTTAAAGCCCCTTTTTGCCTCATTTTCTTTAGACCTTCCACCCCATCGCTCCCCATCCCGGTCAAAATTATTCCCATTTTATCAAGAGTTTTAATATCAGCCAGGGTAAAAAAACTCTTGTCTAAAGAGGGCCGGTAATAATTAACAGGGGGTTCGCTATCAACCTGCAGGTAATACCCCTGCGCTCCTTCCCACAGCAGCATATGCCTGTCACCCGGGGCAATGTAAACCTTTCCGGGCAAAAAAGACTCTCCATCCACTGCTTCTTTAACCGTCAACGGAAGAACCCGGTTGAGCGCCCGGGCAAACGAATCGGTAAAACCGGCGGGCATGTGCATAATTACCATTATTCCCGGCATCTCATGGGGCAACCTGGACAAAACGCTTTTAACTGCCATAGTTCCCCCGGTAGAAGCCCCTATGGCAATTACTTTCTTGTCCAAATTAACTGTTTTTATATAACTTTGTTCAATCGGTGCTTTTCCCATTCCCTTTTTCCCGCTTTTACCTTGATGTTTTTTATTTTTTACTGCATTTTTAACTTTAAATATAATTTCTGAAGACTGACTATCCATCTTCTCTTTGGTAGTAAAAGCAGGTTTAAACAAAAAATCTACAGCCCCGATCTCCATGGCCCGCACGGCAAACTCTTCCCTCTCCTGATAGCAAGTTACAATTACCGGTAGAGAAAACTTCGAAACCAGTGTTTCCAGGTAAGCCAGGCTATCAAATCCCGGTATTTCCAGGTCCAAAAGAACTGCATCGGCCTGCGTCCACCGGTCTGTTTTTTTAAATCCGGGTGGCAAAAAAACAGTTTCTTTAACCACTACATCTTCTTCCTGGCAAAATATTTTTTTAAAGTTTTCCTGAACTTCTGCCGAGCGCTCAATAATTATTACGTTTATTTCTCTTTCCTTTTCCCTCACAGCCACCATGCCTCCTCCATTCGTGCCTAGGTATCATCCGTATATGAATAGCTCTGGCGAACTTGCTGCAAAAACTTTTTTTCCCGCACCACTGTTTCTTTTAAATTACGTTCCATTTTTATCTGCTTTATGTAAACGGTGAAGTCCCGGGTATAGTAAAACAGCTTGCGCCCATAATTTCCTCCCACATCCAGGGCTTCTACAGGGATCTTTTCTTCAGCAATGTAACTGTTTATGAAATCTACGTTGGCACGGGCAATATTGTTTAGATTAACCTCCAGGACTTCTCCGCCCCCAAATATCTTTGCTTTAAGGTGTTCCCTCCTGGCTCCAAGTCTTTCCATTTCCCTTATTAGAGTTTCCATGGCACTCCACCCGTAACGGACATCATTATAAGACTGCCTTCCATTTGAACTGAATTTTCCGGGAAGCATAAAATGGTTAATACCGGCCACCCCGTTGCAGCTGTCTTTTAAACAAACAGAAATACAGGAACCCAGTAAAGTGGAGTAAATGACATTTTCTCCAGCCGTTGCATGGCATTCTCCGGTAAAAATTTCGTGAATATAGCAGTTTAGTTCCTCATTAAAGTTTTTTTTCACCACCTAAACCACCTTTACTGTTCCAGTTTTTCGTAGATAGTGTGTTTTACCATCCGCCATTTTCCCAAACTCTGGTTGGATGTATCTACAGATTCTGAATGCCCTACAAATAAAAGGCCACCAGGCATAAGGTTCTGGTAAAATTGACGGAGAACCTTGGCCCGGAGCTGATGATCAAAATATATAAAAACATTGCGGCAAAAAATTATGCTGAATGGACCCGGCAGGGACTGCTGTCCCAGGGAAGCCAGATTTATCTTTTTAAATTCCACGGGTCTCTGCAAAACTTCTTTTACTTTAAACAACCCTTGATTGGAGCCGGTACCCATCTTGAAATACGTTTTGAGGTAATTATAGGGTATGTTTTTTACCTCCTGGTAACTGTAAATTCCTTTGCGGGCGTTTTCTAAAGCTTCGGTGTTAATATCCGAAGCCAGTATCTTGATATCCCATCCACTCATATCTTTAAAATAATTATGCAACACCAGGGAAAGAGTGTAAGGTTCTTCACCCGTAGAACAACCTGCCGACCAGGCTGTAATTTTCTTTTTTATCATTTTTTTTTTGCCATTTCTTCCAGGCGGGGAAGGTAGTGATTCTCCAGGTAATCAAAATGATGTTTTTCCCGAAAAAAGCTGGTTACATTAGTAGTAATGCAGTTAAACATTATATTAACTTCTTCCGGGCTGTTTTTTAGATACTGCAAATACCTTGTGTATGTAGTAAAACCCAGTTCTTTCAAGCGTCTGGATAACCTGGAAACTACCAGCGACTTTTTGTTTTCTTTCAAGTTGACCCCGATAGAGTCGTAGATTATTCGGCGGATCATTTCAAATTCTTCCGGGGTTAAATCACTGCCCTTGTCTATTGCCGTCACCCTGCATCACCACTTTTCGCATAATCATACTGGTAATCACAGTTGTTTTGTTTGGACATGCGGAATAAAGCTACTGTATCCAGAATCAATGAAACCTTGCCATCTCCCAATATGGTAGCTCCGGCAATTCCCTCGGCCTGTTCCAGCTGATCCTTGATACTTTTAATTACCACCTGTTCCTGGCCGATTATTTCATCTACCAGCAGGGCCATCTTTTTGTGTCCTTCCTGGAGTATAACCAGTATCCCCTCGGAAGGAGATGCAAATTCCGGTTTCAATTTAAATAACTGGTAAAGTGCGGCAACAGGAATATATTCCCGGCGCAGATGCAGCACCAGCCCTTTTCCGGCTGCCTGCCGGACACTTTCAGGTTCTGCTTTAATAAACTCCGTTATGCCGCTTAAGGGTATAATCAAACGTTCTTCCCCTACCCGCACCATCATGCCGTCTATAATAGCCTGCGTCAGGGGAAGTTTGATTTTAAAGGTAGTTCCTGCACCTTTTTCGGATGAAACTTCGATATCACCGCTCATTTTTTTCAGGTTATCCATGACTACATCCAGGCCTACTCCCCTTCCGGATCTTTCCGTGACTTCCCCGGCCGTAGAAAAACCGGGAACAAAAATCAAGCGCTGGATTTCTTCTTCGCTTAATCTGTCCCCGGAGTTAACAATTCCCCTTTCCAGCGCTTTTTCCCATACAGCTTCACAATCTATACCCTTGCCATCGTCACTTATTTCAATTACTATGCTTCCTTCCCGGTGGTAAGCGTTGAGATGGATGGTTCCAGAAGCATCTTTGCCTTTTCTTCTTCTTTCTTGCGGAGTTTCCAGGCCGTGGTCTACAGCGTTGCGCAGCAGATGTTTCAGGGGATCTGCTACATCTTCTATTACTTTTTTGTCCAGCTCTGTATCTTTGCCCCCCACCACCATTTCAACTTCCTTGCCTGTCTCTTCAGTCATATCCCGCACCAGCCGCTGCATTCTCAGGAAAGTGCTTCCTATAGGAATCATGCTGGTTTTCATTACATCTTCTTGCAATCGCCGGATTATCTTATCCGTCTCCTGGAAAGCGTTCTCTATTTCCCCGTGCAGGATACGGGAATTGTCCGACAGCCTGTAAACCAGCGACTTGATACTGGACTGTGCTATTAAAAGTTCGGCAATATTGTTGAGAATATTATCAAGTTTTTGTGAATCTACACGAATGGTATCCGACTTGCCTCGTATATCTTCCTGTTTCTGCAGTACCTTCTCCACCTGCCCGCTGCACAGCTTGCCCTCTTCTACAAGCATTTCACCAATTCTTTTCTGTTTCTGCAGTACCGTTTCTATATCTTCCGGGGAAACCAGGCCTCTCTCTACCAGTAGTTCTCCCACTTTTTTATCATCTTTAAACCATAAATCCGCTTCCCCGGTTATATCTTCTATTAGAATCTTGCTGTTTTCCGGGACCAGCGCAAACAAGCTTTCCAGGTCCTGTTTTGTTTTTGGTGTTTCCATAAATAGCGTCCAGTAAATATGCAAGCAGGTAGGATCCAGGTCTTCCAACGCAGGAAGGTCAGACATGTTTGCATAACTTTCCAAAATTTTTCCCACTTCTTCAAGCTCAACCATGAACATAAGAGGATCCAGGCCTGCTTTTAGGGCAGAAGAAGCAATATTTATTTCTATTCTAAAATACCGGTTTTGAACATCAGTCTTTTTCTCTGGTGAAGGAAAAGCTGCAGGGCCTGTTTCATGCTCAAAAATCTCTAATCCTTTGTCTAAATCTATATCTGAAACCTCAACCCCTTCAACTTCGGATATGCCCTGCAGCTTTTCCTTCACCACAGAGTAGTCCAGGTTTTCTCCTGAAACCAGTATATAAAAATCTTCTTCTACTTTCTCCTCCTCCAGCTCTTCTGCCCGGGGTGATATTTCAATTATTTCTACTACTTCAGATAAAGCTTTAACCACCATATAAGCCCGGACGGACTTCATCATACAGTCTTTTCTTAACTTAACCTGCACCCGGCAGATACCTTTACCTTCATTGTTTGCATTATTTATATACTCCCTGTTAAAACCACGCACCAGCCCGGCAATACCCGTTTCCCCGTATTCTTCCATGTCGGGGCTTTCTTCTACCGGTTCATCTCCTTTCTCATAGCTGTCCAGCTTATTCAGCAGTTTTTGTGCCTGCTCCAGGAAGTAGCTCTCTTCCAGTGCCTCGCTTTCCATAACCTGCTTCAACAAATCTACCCCGGAAAACAGAAGGTTCAATACTTCACGGCTTATCTGCGGTTGCTCCGACTGCCGAATCTCGTCCAGTATGTTTTCCAATCGATGGGCTACTTCCGAGATATTTTCCAGGCCCAAAATCCCCACTCCGCTTTTTACATTGTGAATAGTGCGGAAAATTGAATCTATCATTTCCTGGTCTAATGCACCTTTATCCACTTCCAGGAGCAATTCTTCCATACTTTGCAGGTTTTCTTTACACTCTTCTTTTACCACGCCATGCAACTCTTCATCGTTCATTTTTTAACACCCCCGGAGCATAATTTATACCACGCTGCTTTTACTCTCCAGACCCGGGGCAATTGTTAATTACCCCCTGAACAACCCTTTTCCAGGATATAGTCTCCACCGGAGATCTCTAAAACACGCCTGAGGTGATCACCCACATTAACCAGTCTTATATTTCGCCCCTGCAGAATTGTAGTTTTACAACAAGCAGACAGTAATAACTGCACCCCCGCTGCATCAATTTCTTCCAGATGGGTAGCATCCAGTATTATTTCCTCCTCAAGCGGCTGCTGTTGCAGGTATTCCAGCAAATCCCGCCTTACTTGTTCCACATTACTAATGGTCAACTCTTTACCCAGGTAGTACAAATGCCTTCCTCCTAAACTCAATTATTTTTTCTCATTACAATTTTTCAATTTATTCTGACCCGAGTAACTACTTTATTTTTTAATATACTACCAAGATAAGAGGACGGCTGCCATGGGAAGGTTACCCATAATTACTATTTGTATTTCCCCATCTTTAAGCTAACCGGGCCCAACGCTGTTCAAAAAGAAACACGAGGATTACTTTTTCATAAAAAAAAGTGCCTGATAATCTGGCACTTTTCCCCGTCACTCTATATTATTTTTTGTTCTCCATCTCTATATACCCGGGCTGATTGTTTGCTTGCAAAAACTGCACACCGACACTAAACCATTCGCCGGGGCAGCAGTTACACTTCACTCTCTTCTCGCTTGGCTCAACTGGGTGCTTAAAATAATCACTAACTATCCAGATTCATCAACAGGCGTGCTATCTCCCTTAATTCCTTGTCCGTCTGCAACTCCAGTTTTTCTTTAACATTCTCCCGGTGCCGGTCGACCGTCTTAACACTGAGGTGGAGTGCATCAGCTATTTCCGTACGGTCCCAATCTTCCGCCAGGAGCTGCAACACCTCCTTTTCCCTGCCGGTGAGCCGGGAATAAAAATCCATCTTATTTGAATCGGGGCTGCTGCTTCGCAGGTACTCGTCTACAATTGTCCGGGAAACAGCCGGGCTAAAAAAAACTTCTTCTCTTTCTGCAGCTCTTAAAGCCATGGCCAGCTCTTCGTAAGCCGAGCTTTTAAGAACATAACCGTAAACACCTGCCTGAAGTGCTCTATAAACATAAATATCTTCCATCAGCATGGAAAGAATTATCACCTTTACACCGGGATAGTTTTTCGTTAACAGGCTTGTGGCCTCCAGTCCATTTAATTCAGGCATGGCCAGGTCCATAATAACTACATCCGGTTCCAGTTCCGCAACAAGTTCCACTACCTCCTTGCCGCTGCCCGCTTCTCCTATCACCTCTACTTCCAGCTTTTTTTCTAAAAGTTCCTTCAAACCCTGGCGGAATATAATATGATCGTCGGCCAGTACAACTTTCAATTATTCACCTCCTGTTTTCAGTTCTTCCGGCTGGTTTACAAGCGGCACGGTAATATAGACCCCTGTTCCCCTGCCGGGGCGAGATCGCACCCTTACCTGCCCCCCTACCATGTTTATCCTTTCCTGAATGCCTATAATACCTACCTGCTCGGGGGAAGTCTTTAATTTCCCCGGGGAAAAGCCTATCCCGTCATCAATTACCCTGACCCTTATACACCATTCATTCTTTTTCATTTCTATTTTTACCTTCTCCGCCCGGGCATGGCGACCTGCGTTGGTCAGGGCCTCCTGGATACATCGGTATAAAGCTGTTTCTACCGCCAGGGAGAAACGCCTGAAAAAACCCTTTTGAATTACCCGGGTTTCTATGCCGGTGCGCCGGCTAAAACCACTGGACATATGAGATATAGCAGAATATAAGCCAATTTCATCAAGGGCGGGAGGGCGCAGTGAACTAGATTGCCTGCGTACAAACTGCAGGCTGGAATCTACCAGGTTTATATTTTCTTCGAGTTTAGCCTTGACTTGTTTCATGCTTGCAGGAATTTCATCGTGAAGCATCTGGAAATTTAACTTCACCAGGGTTAAATTTTGCCCCAGTTCGTCGTGCAGCTCACGGGACAGCCTTACACTCTCTTCCTCCCGGGCTTTTAGCATCCTATCCGAGAGAGCCTTTACTTTCTCGTATTGTTTTTTTAACTGCTGGTTTGCCTGTTCCAGTTCCTGTTCTACCTCCTTTCGCCTGGTAATATCCCGTATACTTTCAATGACACCGGTTACATTTCCCGAGCTGTCGCGCAACGGAACAGCGCAAAACCATATATATGCACCCTTCCAGCCAAAAAGCGCCGGAGCCCATACTTCAGCATATATCTTTTCCCCTTCTTCCTGCATAAAATCATAACTGCTGCTCCACTGTTCTTTGAGCTTTTCCGGGTTTAGCACAATATCCAGCAATATAGGCCGCTTTTCACCATAAAAGGGCAGGGCATATTCAAAATCGCATTTACCAATTATATCCTCTTTAAACACCCCCGTCATCTCTTCTATTGCCCTGTTCCAGGCAATAACTTTTCTCTGGTTATCAATGACCACGATAGCATCAGGGAAGAATTCAATAATTTGATCCAGGCGCCGTTTGGCGTTCTGAAACTCCTCTTCGGCGCGCTTGCGCTCGGTGATGTCGCGATAATACCAAACCCGACCATAGTAATGCCCATCGTGACTAAACATGGGCGCAGAATAGCGCTCCAGCGTCCTACCATCTACTAATGCAATTTCCTCATAATTTTTTTTCTGCCTCTTTTTATAAAGATAGTTAATCCGATTCACAAACTCTTCCGGGTCGACCAACTTGGACAACACGAATTCCAGTGCTTTATCACCCGACTGCAAAGCCATAATATCATCAGGTATTTCCCAGATATCGACAAAACGTTGATTGAA
>PWGO01000039.1 GCA_003554525.1 Syntrophomonadaceae bacterium
CTGGAACTGGAGGAGCATCCCAGAGTGCCTATGTTATTCGCAGGTAACGTAGTCCTCGCAGGACTTAAGCTAGTCAACTAGATGCTTCAAGCCTCGCACTTCAGTGCGGGGTAGTTGATATTCTCCCTTCTTTATGCATAATTTGAATTGTTTGATTGAATAAAAATATACCAGAGCAACCGTATACCGTCAAATACCCGGGGTCCCGTGGCCTGGTTACACACTTGATCTCAAAGCTATTTAATAAAATAAAAAAATAATATTGACACCGGGAGGGCGTAAGGATATCATAGTTAACAAAACATATAAAATTAGTAGGATTATGTGGCGGGAAAGTAATTATAAGCCG
Organism: Syntrophomonadaceae bacterium; assembly: GCA_003554525.1. GTDB lineage: Bacteria > Bacillota > Dethiobacteria > DTU022 > PWGO01 > PWGO01. The sequence continues at coordinate 350 of PWGO01000039.1, forward strand.
GGCTTGGGGCCTTGAAGAAAAGCCGGATTGATTCTTGAAGAAAGTTAAACCTGCGCAGTATAGCATGGATGTTGGATATAATGAGTTTACGGAGGAAAATTATTAAGGGAGTATCAATTGAGCAATTACCAGAAAGATTAAAGAGTTTTTTAGTTAAGGAGGGAAAGATATTTGGGCTATAAGATGATTTATCTGGATAACGCTGCTACTACACCGGTCAGGGAAGAAGCCTGCGAGGAGATGCTTCCATATTTAAAAGAGCAATACGGAAACCCATCCAGTATTTACCGGATAGGCCGGGAAGCACGTAATGCAGTGGAAGAAGCCAGGGAACGGACAGCGGAGGCGCTGGGGGCCCGGTCCGATGAAATATTTTTTACTTCCGGGGGAACCGAATCCAACAACCTGGCTTTAAAGGGTGTAGTCAGAAACAGGGGAGGAAAGATGCATATTATTACCTCTTCTATAGAGCATCACGCGGTGCTGGATGTGTGCATGGAACTTGAAAAAGAGGGACATGAAGTTACTTTTTTACCTGTAGACCGTTATGGCCTGGTAAATCCCGGGGATGTTGAAAAAGCAGTCAAACCCAACACCTCTCTTGTTACGGTAATGGCTGCCAACAATGAGGTGGGCACCATTCAACCCCTGGAAAAAATTGGAGCCGTGGCCAGGGAGAATAATATAATTTTTCATACGGATGCCGTGCAGGCGGCGGGCAATATCCCTGTTGATGTTAATAAGTGGAATGTCGACCTTCTTTCTATATCCTCCCACAAGTTTAACGGCCCCAAGGGAGCGGGAGCGCTTTATGCCCGCAAGGGGACCGGGATAACGCCTCTTTGGCAGGGAGGAGCTCAAGAGAAGAAGCTGAGGCCTGGTACGGAAAACGTACCAGCGATTGTAGGTATGGGAAAAGCTTTAGAACTTGCTGCCGGGGAACTGCCGGAGAAAATAAAAGAACTTACCGGTATGAGGGATAGACTTATGGAAGGGCTTTTATCCATGGAGGAAGTAGTGCTTAACGGGCACCCCAGCAGGCGCCTGCCGGGCAACGTAAATGTAAGCATAAAATATATTGAAGGAGAATCACTGCTTTTGAGCCTGGACATGGAAGGAATTGCAGCTTCCAGCGGTTCGGCGTGCACCTCGGGGTCACTGGATCCTTCCCATGTGTTAACAGCCCTGGGACTGGAACATGAACTGGCGCACGGCTCGGTGCGGTTTTCTCTGGGTAAAGGAAACACCATGGAGGAAATTGAATACCTGTTGAATGTTATCCCCGGGATCGTGGAGAGGCTACGCCAGATGTCTTCCGTATACAGGCAAAACAAGAGGTAAAATCAGATAGGGGTGTTAAGGTAATGTATAACGAAAAAATCATGGAACATTTTTCTTGTCCGCGCAATGTTGGTGAAATTGAAAATCCAAGCGGCGTGGGGGAAGTGGGCAACATGAAGTGCGGCGATATAATGAAGATATTTATAAAGGTAGAGGAGGGTATCATTAATGAAGTAAAATTTAAAACTTTTGGCTGTGGCGCCGCAATTGCCAGCTCTTCGGTGTTAACGGAAATGGTGCAGGGCAAGACCCTGGAAGAGGCTGAAAAAATCACCAACCGACATGTGGCTGAAGAACTGGAGGGGTTGCCGCCATTAAAAATGCACTGTTCCAATCTTGCAGCTGATGCCCTGCACAAGGCTATTGAGGATTATAAAGTCAATTTGGGGAAATAGCGTGGAGACCTTCCGGAGTCATAAATCAGTTCCCCCCGGGCATATAACCTAATATGAGCTTATATGTCAGGAGGAAAATGTAATGCCCGGGGTAAGCTGGACGAGTTTCCGCCCTCCCGGGCGGAAAAAGCGGAGGCGGCAGCGGAGAGTACGCCTGGCGGGGATAATATTTGTGGTGCTGGTTATATATTTAATTTATAAAACCGCAGCCGTTTTTTCTACATTCTTGCCGGGAACAGCTGTTGATCATACTTCCAAAGAAGTTTTGTTTAAACAAGAAGCGGTAAGAGAAGAAGCAAGTTTATACGTGGAATTATTTTTTAGCGTGCTGGGGAGGGAAATTCCCGGCATTTCTTCTTCTCCTCCCGGCGAGTTTACTGTTGACAAGTTATCACGCAGGGCGGTAGAAGCGGTATGCGGGTTCAAGTGGGAAAAACCCGCAAGCATAGTAGCTTTGGAAATTGCCGGGATGTCCCCCGGGGAGGTGCCTCCCGGTTTTTCTTCCGGTTATGTGAAGGAAAAGGAAAAAGAAAAAGAAAACGGGGATTACCGCTATGAAGAAGAAGAGGAAATAGCGGGTGATTTTAAGCCGGAACCCCCTGCTGCAAACGGTGAAGACGAGGAAACCGGGGAGGAAGCGGCGGAAATCATAGAAAATGAAACGGAAACTCTAAACCCGGGTGAACATGCGGCATATGGGGAAATGAAGATACTTGTTTACCATTCACATATTACAGAAACTTTTGTGCCAGATGCGGGAGAACCTTTTACGGAAAACCTGGACCTGACGGTAGCCCACCTGGGTAATAAATTATGCGATATCCTGGAAGAAGAGTATGATATCCCCACCATTCACCACCGTGAGGTGTTTGACATTCCGCGTAGAACAGCCTACCAAAAAGCGCGCCCGGCGGTAGAATCGTTAATTGAAGAAAACCCCGGTATAGTGCTGGTAATAGACCTGCACCGGGATGGCATAGGCAGGGAAGTTACTACGGCTGAAGTTGAAGGCGATAAAATGGGAAAGCTTCTTTTTATTACGGGCTCCAACCACGAAAGGTGGAGCAGCAATTATGCCACTGCCCTGGCCATAGAGCGGGAATTGAAAAACTATAAGGCGGGTTTATCCAGGGGGGTAAGGAAAATGCCCTATACTTACAACCAGGACCTGCACCACCGTTCTGTGCTGGTGGAAATGGGAGGCCATGAGAACTCCATGGAAGAAGTTAAAAAAACTGTTCCGGTTCTGGCGGAAATATTGGCCCGTACTTATAAGCAGGTAGTCGAAGAGGATTCTTGAGGTTTCCAAGAAGCAAGAAGCAAAAAGCAAAAAGCAAAAAGGAAGAAGGAAGAATGAAGTAGCAAGTTGCAGTAGCAAGTAGAAAGACACCAGGATACCAGAAAAGAATAAGATAGGGGATGTTGGAGGTTAGAAGTTAGAGGCATTACTCTGTTAATAGCGCTAACATTGTGACCGAAAATATCCCCCCTCCCCCCTCCCCCCTGGAGCTTATTGGAAGTGGGAAGTTAGAGGTTAGAAGTTGGATTTCAAAGGGCTTTTTTTCTCACCTCTAACTTCCCACTTCCCGTCTCTCACCTCTAATAATGGGGGGTCTTTTTACTTTTCTTATCTTTTACTTCTAACTTCCGACCTCTGACCTCTAACTTCTAATATGGTATATCCCCGTTGTTTCCAGTAAATATTTAAATAGTAAGATATTTTATCGGAAGCAGGGGTGAACAAATGAGCTTTATAAAAACTGTTTTTGCCCTTTTGCTTATGTTTTTGCTGCTCTATGGGGGTTTGAGGACAGTAGAGTTAAACGGCAGGGAGCTTATGGCGAAAAACCATCCCCTGGAATCCGCAGCGGTAGAAATAGAAGAAGGGGAAATAATTATAGTTTTTGCAGGAGAAAAGCTTGTTATTCCTTACATAAAATATTTCCCGGTAAAGTAAAGCCTGAGTATCTATTGTGAGCCAGAAAATAAAAAGGAGCGCAAAATAAAATATTGATATGTTGTAAAGAAGGTGATTCTTGACAAACCACAGGATAGATGTTATTTTTAATAAGAAAGTTTAGCACTCAATGATTTAGAGTGCTAAACAGAAGATGAGCGCGGGGGGTGGGGGGAGGTACCATGACACAGCAGCTTAATGGAAGGAAAAAGAAGCTTCTTGAGCTGATTGTAAACGAATACGTATCAACTGCTGAACCTGTAGGTTCCCGTACTATTTCTCGCCGTTATCCCATGGGAGTCAGTTCGGCTACTTTACGTAATGAAATGGCGGACCTGGAAGAGCTGGGTTACCTGGAGCAGCCTCATACTTCAGCGGGTAGAAGGCCTACTCAAAAAGGGTACCGGTATTACGTGGATAAACTGCTGAAAACTTCTTCTATAACGGAAGAAGAGGAGAAGGTAATTCAAAACAGCCTGGCCAAGATGAATGAAGTAGAACACATTATTTCGGTTGCTTCCAGGGTGCTGTCCCAGATTACCAGCTATACTTCGTTAATACTGGGCCCGCAGTTTAAAAAAAGCGCGTTTAACCAGCTGCGCATACTTCCACTGGATGATAACAAGGGCCTGGTGGTAATGATTACCAATATGGGTTTTGTAAAAAATAAAGTTATTGAGCTGCCCAGGTCCCTTTCGGGGGCGGAGTTGCAGCAGGTGGTACAGTATTTGAACAAGAAAATGTACGGACTTACTATTGACCAGGTGACGGAATCTCTGATAAAAGAACTGAAAAGAGACCTTTTTAATAGAATTGAGCTGCTGGAGCAGGCTTTTCTTCTGTTAGAAGAGAGCCTGAACGAAGAAGAAAGGGCCCGTGTTTTCCTGGGAGGCACAACAAATATTTTAAATCAGCCGGAGTTTAAAGATGTAAATAAAATAAAACAGTTTCTTTCCCTGTTTGAACAGGAAGATTTGCTGTTTAACCTTTTGGAAGGGGAAGGAGATGTATGTGAAAGCAGTGGTGACGTGGTAGTTAAAATTGGAAGGGAAAATCCCCTGGAAGAAGTACACGAATGCGCCCTGGTGACTGCTTCCTACATGATAGGAAATCGCACCATAGGAAAAGTAGGGGTTTTGGGTCCTACCAGGATGGATTATGACCGGGTGCTGGCGGTGGTAAGGGCTATTACCATCCACCTTAACCGGGTTTTGGAAAGGTAAAGGTTGATGTGAATATACCCGGGGAGCATCTTGTAAAAGGCGGAAAGGCAGGTGGTAACTTGAGCAGGAGTGAAGAAGAAAAAAAAGACCTTCAAAGTATGGCTGAAAAGAAAGAGGGGGCTAATGATTTATCTAATGAGTTAAATGAAGAAGAGAAAATGCAGGTAAAAAAGGAAGAACAGGAAAGCAGGGGTAAATATTCCGAGGAATACGTAAATGAAAATGAAGAAGAAACGGAACTGGAAAAGCTGGAAGCCCGGGTAGAAGTTCTAAAACAAGAAAAAGAAGAAGTAACCGAAATGTTGCAGCGGGTAAAAGCTGATTTTGACAATTATCGCAAAAGAGCCCAAAAAGAAAAGGAACAGGCGGGTTTTAAAGCTTTGTTTGATTTCATATACAAGCTTCTTCCGATAATTGACAACATAGACAGAGCGCTGGAAAATGCCCGCAGGGAAAAAGTTGGGGAAACTTTTATAGAAGGTATGGAAATGATAAAGAAACAGTTGAAACAGGTGCTGGAGCAGGAAGGAGTTGCTCACATAGAAGCGGAAGGCAGCGAATTTGATCCTTCCCTGCACCAGGCAGTAATGAAAACGGAAGAAGGAGAAGGAGAGAATAACACAGTTGTGGAAGTGTTCCAGGAAGGTTACGTGATGCAGGAGCGGGTATTGCGCCCGGCCATGGTAAAGGTGTTAGTGAAGGAAGAAGGGAAGGAAAAAGAAGAAACCTCTGCCGGAGAAGAAAGAAATCGGCAGGAGGAATAGAATTTATAGAGGTTTGAAAGCAATTACTGTTAACTGTAACTGTTAACAGTTAAACGCCCGTATTGTTATATGGTAAAACAAAAGTAAACAAACAAGGGAGGGTTAAAATATGGGCAAAGTAATAGGTATTGATCTGGGGACAACTAACTCGGCATGTGCAGTAATGATGGGTGATGATGCGGAGATAATACCCAACGCTGAAGGAAACAGGGTAACTCCTTCAGTGGTGGCTTTTAGTAAAGAAGGAGAAAGGCTGGTAGGCCAGGTAGCCAAAAGGCAGGCCATTACCAACCCGGACCGTACCATTGAATCTATTAAAAGGAAAATGGGAACTGACCACAAGGTAACCATTGACGATAAAAGCTATACCCCGCAGGAAATATCGGCCATGATTTTGCAGAAAATTAAAGCCGACGCGGAAAGCTACCTGGGAGAACAGGTTACCCAGGCGGTTATTACAGTACCCGCGTACTTTACCGACAGCCAGAGGCAAGCCACCAAGGATGCGGGAAGAATCGCCGGGCTGGAAGTGTTGCGTATTATCAATGAACCTACAGCTGCGGCACTAGCTTACGGTTTGGATAAAGGCGAAGATCAGAAGATACTGGTTTTTGACCTGGGCGGCGGTACTTTTGATGTTTCTATCCTGGAACTTGGGGAAGGCGTTTTTGAAGTAAAAGCTACCAGTGGAAATAACCGCCTGGGCGGTGACGATTTTGATGAACGCCTGGTAGATCATATTGCCCAGGAGTTTAAGAAGGAACAGGGCATAGATTTGAAACAGGACCGGATGGCCCTGCAGAGGCTTAAGGAAGCAGCGGAAAAAGCAAAGGTAGAGCTCTCTAACGTACCGACTACTAACGTAAATCTTCCGTTTATCACGGCAACACAGGACGGCCCCAAGCACCTGGATATGGATATAACCAGGGCCAAGTTTGATGAACTGACCTCCGACCTGGTGGAAAAAACCATGGGGCCTGCGCGCCAGGCCCTGTCCGACGCCGAATTAAGTCATGAAGATATAAACAAAATAATACTGGTGGGCGGTTCCACCAGGATGCCGGCAGTGCAGGAAGCCATACGCAAGCTGTTGGGTAAAGAGCCGCATAAGGGTGTAAACCCCGACGAAGTAGTAGCCCTGGGGGCTGCTATCCAGGGAGGCGTTCTCTCGGGTGAAGTTAAAGATGTCCTGTTGCTGGACGTTACTCCGCTGTCCCTGGGTATAGAAACCCTGGGAGGGGTATACACCAAGCTTATCGAGAGAAATACTACCATACCTACTTCAGCCAAGCAGGTTTTTTCTACTGCGGCGGATAACCAGACCAGCGTAGAAATACACGTACTGCAGGGAGAAAGGCCCATGGCCAAGGATAACAAAACCCTGGGGCGCTTCATGCTGGACGGTATTCCGCCTGCACCGCGCGGAGTGCCACAAATAGAAGTAAGCTTTGATATTGACGCTAACGGTATTGTCAACGTATCCGCCAAAGATCTGGGCACGGGTAAAGAGCAGAAGATTACCATTACCGCTTCGAGCGGCCTGAATGAAGAGGACATACAACAAATGGTGGAAGAAGCGGAGAAGTATGCTGAAGAAGATCGCAAGCAGAAAGAGCTGGCTGAAGCCAAAAACGAAGCAGACTCTCTTATCTATTCTACCGAAAAAACCTTAAAAGACCTGGGAGATACGGTAGATAACTCCAGGGAAGAAGAAATACGCGGGGTTATAGAAGAGTTGCGCCAGGCCATACAGGAAGAGAGCATAGATGGAATTAAGGAGAAGTCGGAAAAATTGACTGGCTACCTGCACGAGCTTTCCTCGCAGCTTTATGAGCAGCAGCAGGCCCAGGCCGGCGCAGAAGCAGGTACTGCAGAAGGCGGTGCCGGTGAAGCAACTTCCGGCAGCGGAGAAGACGAAACCGTAGTAGATGCCGACTATGATGTGAAAGATGAAGAAAAGTAAGAAATTCTGTAAGAAGCAAGAAGCTTGGAGATAGATTCTAAAATGACCTGAGGTGTGTCTTATGGCAAAGAAAGATTACTATGAAATCCTGGGGGTAAACGGGAATGCCAGCCAGGAAGAGATAAAAAAAGCATACAGGAAGCTGGCCCGCAAGTACCATCCCGATGTTAATCCCGGTGATGAAGATACAGCGGAAAAGTTCAAGGAAGTAAAAGAAGCCTATGATGTATTAAGCGACCCCCAGAAAAGAAAAAGGTACGATCAGTTTGGCCACGCTGAAGAGGATATGGCGGGTTTTGGCGGTGGCCAGGCTGATTTCCGGGGTTTTGGCTTCGATGACTTTGAAGATATATTTGAAAGCTTTTTCGGGGGTATGGGCGGTTTTGGACGTCGCCGCTCCGGCCCCGAGCGCGGCAGGCACCTGCAGGTGGAGATAGAAGTAACCCTGGAAGAAGCTGCGCGCGGTAAAGATGAAGAAGTGCGCATTCCCCGCACGGAAACCTGTGAGGATTGCGGTGGCACCGGCGGGCGCAAAGGGACCTCCAGCCGGGTGTGTTCAGCCTGCCAGGGAACTGGCCAGCAAAAGTCGGTGCGCAATACAGCGTACGGCAGGTTTGTTAACGTGCAAACTTGTCAGGCCTGCCGTGGTGCAGGAAGCGTTATAGAAGAACCCTGCCCGGAATGCCGCGGTGAAGGCCGTGTAGTGCGGGAACGTGTGGTTAGTGTAAAAATACCTGCCGGGGTGGATAACGGAACCCGTTTGCGTGTTAGCGGGGAAGGCGAAGCCGGCGTACGTGGTGGCCCCCCGGGAGACTTGTTTGTTTTTGTGCGGGTCAAACCGCACCGGCTTTTTGTCAGAGAAGGGGACGACCTGGTATACCAGCTTTCTATAAGTTTTTCCCAGGCGGCCCTGGGGGCAGAACTTACTGTCCCTACCCTGCTGGAGGGGGAGGCCAACCTGCGCATACCCGCCGGTACGCAGCCGAATTCTCAGTTCAGGTTAAAAGGTAAAGGAATGCCACGGTTGCGCGGTATGGGTAAGGGAGATCTGCGAGTCAAGGTAAACGTGGAAGTTCCCCGCAAGCTCAATGCAGAACAGAAAAAAGCCCTGGCCGAATACGCCCGTTTATGCGGAGAAGAAGTCCAGGAAGACGAAAAAGGATTTATTAATAAAATGAAAGGCGCCTTTGGCGGGGGTAAATAACCCCCGCTTTTTTTGGGCGCTGGTATAATGTGGACAGGGTGATAATTATGACGCTGCCGCGTTTTTTTATTTGCGACCAGTCTGTAGAAGCGGGCCGGGAATGTTTTCTTTCTTCTTCGGATAGTCACCACGCCGGAAGTGTTTTAAGATTGAAAAAAGGAGACGAAATTGAAATTGCCGATGGCCGGGGATCTGCTTACAGGGCAAAAATAGTGGAGCTTGACCCGTCTGCTACTCGGGTTTATCTGGAAGAACCAATAAACGAAGAAAGAGAACCGTGCCTTAATATCACCCTGGTTCAGGGACTCCTCAAGGGAGACAGCATGGACCTGGTGATACGCCAGTCCGTGGAACTCGGGGTTAACCGTGTGATTCCGCTGGTAACTGCTCGAAGCGTCCCGCGCTTTTCGGATAAGCGTGCTTTTAAAAAACAGCAGAGGTGGGAAAAAATAGCCCGCTCTGCCGCTTCCCAGTCAGGAAGAACCGTTCTTCCTGAAGTTGACCCTCTATGCGGCTGGGAAGAGTTAAACAAGCTGGCCCAGGAAATACCGGAAATGGAAGAGGCGGTCAAGCTGTTTTTCTGGGAGGGGGCAAAAAACCGGGAAATTCCTCGGCCACCCCGGAAGGCAAAACGGGTGTTGGTCCTGGTAGGGCCGGAAGGGGGATTTAACCAGGCGGAAGCCAGGGAACTGGAAAGCATGGGGTTTCAAGCATCGGGCATGGGGCCGCGCATACTAAGGGCGGAAACGGCAGCCGTGGCGGCACTTACAGCCGTACAGTTGATGTTGGGTGACCTGGGAGGATTTTCTGTATGGAAACAGTAGCATTTTACACTTTAGGGTGTAAAGTAAATTATTTTGAAACCGAATCCATGAAGTCTTTATTTGAACAGCATGGTTACCGGGTGGTGAATTTTAATAAAAGGGCTGATGTCTACGTAATTAATACCTGTACCGTTACCCATACCAGCGATAGCAAATCCCGGCAGATGATACGGAGGGCGCGTCGCCGCTCACCTGATGCAGTGATTGCTGTTACCGGGTGTTATGCCCAGGTGTACACTGAAGAACTGGAGAGAATGCCGGATATCGACCTTATTACCGGCACTCGGGACAGGTTGCGGCTTCCCGCGCTGGTAGAGGAAGTCCGCCGTGGCGGTCCCCGCGTGATGGTTACTTCTTTTGAGGAAGAATCGTGCTTTGAAGATCTCCCTTTTTACCGGGACCAGGGCAGGCAAAGGGCTTTTTTAAAGATCCAGGACGGTTGCAGCCACTCCTGTTCGTACTGCGTGGTGCCCCTTGCCAGGGGACCGGCCCGCAGTATGCCGCCCCACAGGGTTGTGGAAGAAGTTCACCGTATTGCAGACATGGGCTATAAAGAACTGGTCCTGACCGGGGTACACCTGGGGCAGTACGGTATAGAAGGGAGCGGTATTACCCTGGCTGGTATAATAAAAAAAATTGAGCACGTTCCCGGTATCCGGAGGATAAGGCTGAGCTCACTGGAACCTCTGGATTTCACCGGTGAACTGGTTGAAGCTATTTCTGCTTCTTCCAGGATATGCAGTCACCTGCATATCCCCTTGCAGAGCGGGGATGATGAAATATTATGCTGGATGAATCGCCCGTACAATACTGCAGAATACGCTTTTCTCGTAGCCCGGCTGCGCAATCTTATTCCCGAGCTGGCGGTGAGCACGGACATTATTGTAGGTTTTCCCGGGGAAACGGAGGAGCACCACTGGCGGAGTTTAAAGTTTGTGCGTAAAATATCTTTTAGCCGTATGCATGTATTTAAATACTCTTCCCGCCCCGGTACCGCTTCCTGCAGCTTTAAAGGGCAGGTTCCTCCCGAAGCACAGAACCGGCGCAGCAAAGAGATGGAAGAGGTTGCCCTGGAAATGGCCGCGGATTACAGACGCAGTTTTCTGGGCACAAGGCAGGAAATGCTGGTGGAGAAGGTTTATGATAACGGGGAAGTAGAAGGGCTTACGGAGCATTATCTGCGGGTAAAGGTCCCGGTGGACGATCTCTTGCAAAACGGTACGGGAGCACTGGTGCAAGTAGAGCTGCTGGAAGAAGATAGTGAAAGTGACTTGATTCATGGCAGACTTTTAAATAACCCCGTATGAGTGATTATGATATGGTTAGTACTTTAATTCTGCCAGGGGAGAGGAAGATGTCGAGGCGACAATGTGGGTACTATCACTATTATTCACCTAGAGATTGAATGGTTGCAGTAAATTTTGGAACGGGGTAAGCTACATCAAGCATATATTTCTTCCCCTCAACATATTTATACATTAGAAAATACAACGGGAAAGGGAAGAAATAATATGAACAAGTTTTTAGTAGTAGAAGCCAGAAGGCTTCTCCCCCTGGCTTTTTTGCTGGCGTTACTGGTGAGCCTTTCAGTTTACGACAATTTTTTCCGGCTGGAGCCGGTGGATACTCCTCCTCCTCCCGCCGAAGAAGACTTCCTGTATGTTACCGCTACGCGTGGTGAACTTGATGCTGCTTTTTCTTTTCACCTGGCCCATGATCAAAGGCAATGGGAAGAACTTCAGCAGAATCCTGACATGGAATTACCTGATTATCCTTTTAATCCCTCCTACGAAATAGCTCTCTGTACTGTAAACAGCCAGGTAGAGGGGGTGAAAGTGCAGCCCAAAAACCAAGAGCTAACCCGGTTACTGGTGGATGTAGAGCCCAGCCCGCAGTATTATCACCTGGTTATGGTAAACCGGGACCGGCTTGAAACCCCGGAACTTGAGTGGGTTTTTCTTGGTGAAGAAGGAAAGGTAATACACGAAGAAAAAGTTCGGCAGGAAGAAAATAATGAGCAGGAATAAGAACTTTTTTTTGTGGGCAAGCTCCCTCAAGCCCCCTGTTAAAGTTGTTTATTTCTGAAGATTTATAATATTAAATAATTTTAAAATGAGTTATTTGGCAAAAATTACACGGGGAAATTTATTTTGAGAAATTTTTATTTTTTAAAAGGAAAAACAATTATTTTTAGCGAATAAATTACAACCAGAAAGCTATATAAAGAATTAATATTTTATTTTATTGGAGGGATATCATGAGCAACTGGAGTAAAGAGATGACGGCGTCTATTCCATCAGTTTTCCAGGCCCAGGTGAAAAAACTTGGCGACAAAGATTTTCTGGCCGAAAAAAATGCAAGCGGCGAGTACGAAGCACAAACCTACAAGCAGGTGGCGGAGGAAGTGAAAAAATTATCTTTGGGCCTGGTAGCTCTGGGCGTTCAGCCCCGGGATCACGTGGGACTGATGATGGAGACCAAGGCCAACTGGGTCATTTCCGACCTGGCCATTTTATCGGCAAATGCGGTAGATGTTCCTATCTACCCCACCAACAAGGGAGAACTGGTTTCCCACCCACTAAATAATGCGGGAGCCAAAATCGTTATTGCCGGCAGCGAAGAAGTTTTCCAGGCCATTAACGATGTTTGGGGCGATACCGGGCTGGAAACGGTTATTGTGCCCGATGGGAGCAAAAGCAGCAAGGTAGTTAAAGAAGCAACGAATAACCTCTCCGAAGGAAAGCAGATCCTGGAGATGCAGGAAGTTAAGGAAATGGGCAAGAAAAAAGATGAGGAAAACCCCAAGCTTTTTGAGGAAAGGTGGACTTCTATTGACAAGCACGACCTGTGCTCTATAATTTATACCTCTGGCACTACCGGCTTACCTAAAGGTGTTATGCTTACCCACGACAATTTCTTGTCTAATGTAAGGCAGATGCTGGAACGGGTAAATATTGAAGATCATTATGTGACTTTTTCCTTCCTTCCTCTAAGCCACGTTTTGGAGCGAAACGTTGGTTATTACGCTTCCTTGTGCTGTGGCTTAACCATTAAATACGCCGAAAACATGGACACCCTGGCTGATGATCTGGCAAAAGTCGCCCCGCACTTCATGGTTTCTGTGCCCCGTATTTATGAAAGAATTTATGACCGCCTGGTATCAATGATGGAAGAAGAGGGTGGCTTAAAGAAAAAGATGTTTTATAAAGCGGAAGTAGTGGGGAGAGAATATGCGCGTTATTACTCGGAAAACAAACCCCTTCCTTTCGGCTTGAAAATGAAATACAACCTTTACGATAAGCTGGTGTTCAAGAAAATAAGGGACAGGTTTGGAGGCAGGCTGACGTACACTATATCCGGCGGAGCTCCCCTGGGAGTCAAGTTAAGCGAATTTTTTGTGGGACTGGGTCTTAGTGTAATGGAAGGTTATGGTTTGACGGAAACTTCACCGGTTATTACCCACAACCTGCCGGGCAAGTTGAAGCACGGCTCGGTGGGAACCGCGGCGCCCTGGACCGATGTCCGCATAGCGGATGACGGTGAAGTTGTAGTCAAGGGGCCTCAGGTTTTCCAGGGGTATTACAATAACCCGGAGGCTACTGCAGAAGTCCTGGAAGACGGATGGTTTTACACCGGAGATGTGGGCTACATAGACCAGGACGGATTCCTTTTCATTACCGACCGGAAGAAAGACCTTATTATTACCGCGGGCGGAAAGAACGTGGCTCCGCAGCCTATAGAAGGGCTCCTGATGGAAGATTTCTTTATTGGTCAGGTGGTAACCCAGGGCGACCAGAAGAAGTTCCTGGCTGCAGTACTGGTGCCGAATTTTGAAAACCTGGAGGAATACGCCAAGGAACATGGAATTCAGTACAGCAACCGCGACGACCTGATTCAAAAAGAAGAAATCAAGAAAATGTATGCCAAAAAGGTAGGCGAGAGGCTGAAACACTTGCCTTCCCACGAGCAGATCAAGCGCATAAAACTGCGCTCGGAAGAGTTTACCATGGAGAAGAAAGAGCTTACTCCTACCCTGAAAGTAAAAAGGCGCTTCATCTTTGAAAAATATAAAGACATGTTCGAGGATCTTTACTCTAACGACGGCGATTTCATTGAAGTGGATTACAGCTGATAGGAATAATGAAATGCTAAAAAAGGGTGGGTTAAAAATAACCCGCCCTTTTTAAATGGTGGCAATGAATTCTTGAAGCTCTTTGAGGCTTCCCCTCCAATGATAATGGCACTGATTAATTTCTTCCGGGTTTACCAGGGTGTCATCAACCAGGAAAGTTAACATTCCCGCTTTTCCGGCTGCCAAATCTTCTACTACATCGTTTCCGGCCATGAGGCAGAAAGAGGGGTCTCGGTTAATTTTTTCTGCTATTTCGGTATAGAAGCCCGGGTTGGGTTTGCAGTAGTGCATGTTTTCCAGGCAAGTAACCAGCTTAAAGGGAAAACCGTTTATCCCGGCCCAGCGCAGGCGTTCTTCAATGGCCTCCCGGGGGAAGATGGGGTTGGTGGCAATCACCACGTCGAGTCCTTTTTCCCGGGCTGTTTCCAGTAAAGAGCTGGCGTAGGAGTAGGAAGAAGTCAGGTGTTTCAACCTGGGAAATTCCTCTGCATAAAACTTTTCCAGCAGCGGCATGATGTTTTCCAGCGGCTGGTTGATCCTGCGGGTAAATTCATCAAAAAAAATCGTTTCGTTGGACTGGTTTGGGTCATTACTGGCTACCACGGTTTTGGTTGAAGCCATTAACTCTTTGCTGAATTTTTCTGGGGGAGCCATGTGGCTAAAATAGTAAGCCAGTTCTTTTATGTACGTGGAAATAAATATTTCCATGTCCACTTTTAATAAAGTCCCGTCCAGGTCAAGCAGCAGTGCTTTAATTTTGCTTGTATCCATGTTAAAAAACTCCTTTAATAAATCGTATGTATTTAAATAGTGAATCGTATGTATTTAAACAGGATGATTATACCCGGGCCCGGTTGCTTTTCTTAAAGGTATTCTTTTATCCAGTCTTTTATAATTATAAATCATGGTATTTTTGGAGTGCAAGTTTTTGTTTATTCATTTTAACTTCTTTAAAACTTTATTTACGGTTCTTTCCAAGTGGCCTTTCATATGATATAATGTTTCAAGATTGATTATCAGATGCTACCCGGTTTTTGGTTGAGGGTATCGATTGTGGGCCGGGCAGATGCAATTTATAAAAATGTTAAGGAGGTATCAGGTTTGCCTTCTGACTGTGTGTTTTGTAAAATAGCAAACAAGGAGATGGAGTCGGAAATAGTTTACGAAGACAGCGATGTAGTTGCATTTAAAGATATTAGCCCTGCAGCCCCGGTGCATCTCCTGGTTGTCCCCAGGAAACATATATCAACGCACCAGGAAGTTTTGGAAGAAGATGCTTATCTTTTAGGAAAAATACATATGGTAATAAACGAGCTGGCCAGGGCCTTCCAGATAGAGGAAGACGGATACCGGGTTATCGTTAACTGTGGAAAACATTCGGGCCAGGTTGTTTATCACCTGCATTTTCACCTCCTGGGAGGCAAACCGCTGACAGATTCACTGGCGGAAGGCCGGGGAGCGTAATTCCAAGTTTAATTTTGAGATTATATTTGTTTTTATAGTTTTATCAGGAAGGCGGAAGGGGGGTTTAAAGTGGCTGAAGTAAAAGTGGGTAAAAACGAAAACCTGGATAAAGCTTTGAAGAGGTTTAAAAAGCAATGTGCCCGCACGGGAGTTCTTTCAGAAGCCCGCAAACGTGAGCACTATGAGAAACCCAGCGTGCGCCGTAAGAAGAAATCGGAGGCGGCACGCAAACGTAAAATAACCAAGAGGTAGGCACCATGTCACTGGGAGAAAGATTATCAAGAGATCAGCTTTATGCAACCAAACAAAAAGACCGCTTCAGGTTAAATGTGATCAGGAGTATGCGGGCGGAGCTGCAGAATGCGGAGAAAGAAAAAAGATTCTCCCTGACGCCCGAGGAGGAGACCGATATATTACAGCGGGAAATAAAGCGAAGAAGAGAGTCTCTTTCTGATTACAGCAAATCTGGGAGGGTTGAGCTTTTAAAACAGCTGGAAGAAGAAATCAAGATTTTAGAAGGGTATCTACCCCCGCAGCTTTCCGATGAAGAACTAAAGCAGTTAATACAGCAGGTTGTAAAGGAAATGGGGGCTTCCTCGCCACAAGAAGCAGGAAAAGTCATGGGTAAGGTTATGCCAGAGGTCAAGGGAATGGCTGATGGAAACAGGGTAAAAAAGATGGTTGTAGAAATATTATCTTAAAAAGCGAAGTAAACCAGTATTGATTTAAGCGGAGGATCTTATGGCATCACGTTCAAGAAGAATGCTAATGCTTGTCATATTGGCTGTATGGGGGCTTTGGGGGGCTGTTTTTGCCCCCTTAACTTTTTCTTCCCCGGAACAGGAGGCCGGGACCGGCAATGTTACTGTTATACCGGTAGAAGGCTCCATAGACCCGGGCACTTTTAGTTTTATAGAAAGAAGCCTGGAAGAGGCCCAAAAACGTGATGCTACGGTTATCGTGGAGCTTAATACCCCGGGGGGATATATGGATACCGCCCTGGATACAGGCAATTCCCTGCAAGATTACCCCGGTAAAGTTATAGCCTGGGTGAACCGGGATGCCTTTTCCGCAGGGGCGTACCTGGCCCTTTGTGCCGATGAGATCTATATGAGCAGCGGTTCCGGTATGGGTTCCGCTACCCCTGTACATATTGGCGGCGGTGCCGCTGACGAGAAAACTGTTTCTGCCTGGGAAGGAAAGATGCGGAGCGTAGCCGGCGATAACGAAAGAGATAAGCAAATTGCTTCTGCCATGGTTCGTGAAGAAGTTACGGTAGATGGGCTGGTAGAATCCGGAGAGCTGCTCACCCTTGCTCCCGATGAAGCTCTCGAAGTTGGATACAGCGAGGGCACGGTTGCCTCAAAGGAAGAACTGCTGGAAAAAGCGGGGTTGGAAAATGCCAGGGTAGATACCAGGGAGGAAGCGCCGGTCGATACTTTTATTGGCTGGATCACCAACCCTTATGTAGGAACCGTGCTTATAGCCCTCGGTATTGGCGGACTAATACTGGAAGTGGCTACTGCCGGTTTTGGTGCGGGTGGACTGGTAGGGCTGCTTTCTTTGGGCATGTACTTCGGCAGCAGCATCATGGGAGGGCTGGCCGGTTACGAGGTCCTGGTGCTTTTTGCCGGCGGAGTTCTTCTGATGCTTGTAGAAGCACTAATGCCGGGGTTTGGAATTTTCGGGGGAGGCGGCCTGTTAATGACTTTTGTTTCCATCGTCCTGGCCGCGGCTTCTACCGGTCAGGGAATTACTATGCTTTTCGTTGCCCTGCTTTTGGCTGGTGTTATCCTCTTTTTTATTTTAAGATTCCTTGCCAGGCGGGGAGTTTTGCGAAAATTTATCCTGGTGGATTCCGAAAAAAAAGAAAGCGGTTACGTGGCGCCCAAGGAGCAGGAGCACCTCCTGGGCAAAGAAGGCAGGACCCTTACTCCGCTCAGGCCGGCGGGCTCGGTCTTGATTGATGACAGGCGTATTGACGTGGTTAGCGAAGGGGATTTTATAGATAAAGATGCAGAAGTGGTGGTAGTTGAGGTAGAAGGAGCCCGCGTAGTGGTCCGGAAAAAGTGATTGGTTGTAAGTGATTGGTTGCAATAAATTAAAGGTAAAAAGGGAGGTTTTTAAATGCAAGAACTGGGTATTACCATTCTAATTGTAGCTGTTATAGCTATTCTAGCCCTGGTAATAATTTTTAGCGTTATTCCGCTGGGGTTGTGGATTTCGGCGTACGCTGCAGGAGTAAAAGTAGGATTAATTACCCTGGTAGGTATGAGACTCAGGCGTGTAGTGCCCGCCAGGATAGTATCCCCTTTGATCAAGGCTACCAAGGCGGGACTGGAATTAAGCGTAAGCAAGCTGGAAGGACATTACCTGGCCGGCGGAAATGTAGACAGGGTAGTGGACGCCCTTATTGCCGCCCAAAGAGCCAATATCACCCTTCCTTTTGAACGTGCTGCTGCCATAGACCTGGCGGGCAGGAAAGTGTTGGATGCAGTGCAGATGAGCGTTAACCCCAAAGTAATTGAAACCCCGGTGGTTGCTGCCATGGCTAAAGACGGCATTGAAGTTAAAGCCAAGGCCAAAGTAACCGTCCGCGCCAACATCGACCGGCTGGTAGGGGGTGCCGGTGAAGAAACTATTATAGCCCGCGTGGGTGAAGGTATTGTAACTACAATTGGTTCTGCGGATCGCCACAAGGATGTTCTGGAAAACCCGGACACTATTTCTTATACGGTACTAAACAAGGGCCTGGACGCAGGAACAGCGTTTGAAATACTTTCTATTGATATTGCCGATGTGGATGTAGGCAAGAATATTGGAGCGCAGTTGCAGACGGACCAGGCTGACGCCGACAAGCGCATAGCCCAGGCCAAAGCGGAAGAGCGACGCGCCATGGCTGTTGCCCACGAGCAGGAAATGAAAGCCTCCGTGCAGGAAAAGAGAGCAAAAGTTGTCGAAGCGGAAGCACAGGTGCCACTTGCTATTTCCCAGGCCCTTAAAGAAGGCAAAATAGGGGTTATGGATTACTACAACATGAAAAATATCATGGCGGACACGGAGATGAGGGAATCTATAGGCAAGACGGACCGGGATAAAGATCAACAGGACCAGGAGGAAGAACAGGAATAACCGGACAGGAGGATTCCCATGGAATGTGTATTTATTTTTATAATTGCGATAGTAATATTGGTTAACATAATAAGCGCCATTTCGGGGAAAAGTGGTAATAAAGAAGCTCCCCCGTCACGCAGGAGCCCGGATACCCCTAAAGGGGAAAGGCCTGATTTTGGGGAGGCTACCGGTGAATTCCGCGGTGAAAGAGGCTTTGGCCCTTACAAAGAAGCAAGGGAAAGAATGGATGATGTGTTTGAAACTTTGCGATTTCCCGGTGAAGAGGAAGAAAGTATAGAAGAAGAAGGCGTGGAGATAACTTCCAAGGAAAAGGAAATGATTACAGAAGAAAAGCCGCGCAGGAGAAAAATCCCCCGGGAAGAGCAGAGAAGGAAAAGGAAATCTGCAGAATCTCGCCAGAAGTGGGAACAGGAGGAGGAAGCCGCGGCTTCCCCCGTGTTGTTTGAAGGAAATGAGCTGAAAAAAGGAATCATCTGGAGTGAAATACTGGGCCCTCCCCGCAGCCTCCGTCCTTTTAATTACCGGCGCAGATAGCTGCTGGTTATTGCAATCTGGAAGCAGGGAGTAGAACTACCCCTCCCAAATCTTTAATTCCTCCCCCACCAGGGGGAGGAAAATATTTTTTTTTCTCTCTACCAATTATACCGCTAATTTTCCTCTTTTAAATCAGTTCTTCTGTCATATTTTCCCGGACAAACCCATAGTACTCCTATTAGGAAGTTGTGTTTTTAAAAAAGTAGTAGCTCAGGCTGGTGGCACACTTGTTACCGGTAATAGAAACTTATGCCTGTATAAGGAACTCCACCGGCATAATGTATGTATGGCCTGTTCAGGTATTTTTATAAAAGAAAGGGGCAGATACTTGGCCAAGGAACGGAACAGTTCCCGATGGAAAGAATTAATGGCGGATATTTTTGAATTACCAAGGGATGTGATAATGAATCTGCCGCGTATAACTATAGTAGGCAATCAGAAGGTCCTGTTGGAAAATCACCGGGGAATAATACATTACGACTGTGATAAGATACGCATTGGAATCAAGGGAGGAGAACTTATCATAAGCGGGCGGGACCTTCAGGTGCAAAGGATCATGGTAGAAGAAATACATATAAAAGGTTTTATACAATCAATGCACTTTGAAGAATAGGAGGGGGACCGGCGGTGTGGATAATTAACCTGTGGCGATTTCTGCGCAGCTATCTTAAAGTAAGGGTGGAAGGAGTTAATACGGAAAAGTTTATCAATCTGGCGGTTATCCGGGGGGTGGCGTTTTGGGACTTAAAGAAACACCAAAACGGGGCTGTGCTGGAACTGCCGGCAAATAATTTAAAAAAACTGCGTGTTATTGCACGTAAGACAGGCTGCAGTATAAAGATACTGGAGAAAAAGGGACTGTTATTCTGGTGGAGAAAGGGGAAAAAGCGCAAGGGTTTTGTTTTGGGTTTTTTGTGTTTCGTAGTTTCTCTGTATATTGCTACTTTATTTGTTTGGAATGTACAGGCTACGGGGATGGAAGACCTGACCGAGCGGGAAGTTATAGAGCTTGCTGCGGAAGCGGGGCTGGAGAAAGGAATGCTCAAGTGGGACCTTGATACAGAGCGGATAGAAAACCGGGTGGCCATGATGCACGAAGACATAGTCTGGGCCGGTGTAAGGATAAGGGGGACCACCGTAGAGATAAAGATAGTGGAGCATAAAAAGCGGGAGGAATTACCTCCTGAAGATGTAGAAGCCCACCTGGTAGCTTCTAAAGATGGACTGGTGGAAAAAGTGCTGGAGCTGGAAGGAGAAGCGGAAGTGAAGCCCGGGGACACGGTTTCACGGGGTGAGATTTTGATCAGGGGAGCAGAAACCATAAAAATTCCCGACGACCCGGAAGAAGAGCCGGAAAAAGAAAGAGTATATCCCAAAGGAAAAGTAGAAGCCAGGGTATGGTACGAATCCAGGAAGCCCGTGCCGGAAAAAGAGATCAAGAGGAAAAAAACCGGGGAAGAGCAAACCGCTCTTTATATAAAATACAATGGCCGAAGGTGGCGCCTGAGGGGGCCGGGCGATAGCCCCTATCAAAGGTACTGGAAAAAGAGCCGGAGCAGAAAGTGGGGAGGGAATACATGGCAGCTACCCCTGGAGCTGGTAAGTGTTTATTATTACGAAATAGAAAAAGAAGAAAAACCACTTTCCCGGGTTGAAGCTGTAGAAAAAGCAAAAAAGGAGGCCCGTAGCGAATTAAAGAACCAGCTCCCTCAAGATGTGGAAGTCAGGGATTACTACTGGGAGAAAAAAAGAAAGAACGGGCAGCTTTATATAAGGTTTGTAATAGAAACCATTGAAGATATAGCGGAAATTAAATATAATTAAAATAATAACTACAACCAGGGGGGAATATAAAAAATTTGAGTAAAACTGTACGGGAAAAAATTGAATTTGTAAAAGAAGAAGAGGCGCTGCCTCTTTTGGGGAAATTCGACGAACACCTTACTTTAATAGAAGAAAGTTTTCCGGAAACCAGGGTAATACCCCAAGGTGGGGAACTCATCCTGGAAGGACCCAGGGAAGAAGTAAAAAGAGTTTCTTTTCTGCTGGAAGACTTGTTGAGGTTAATACGGAAGGGGTACTTTATTACTTCCGGAGAATTCGAATATGCACTGCGAATGGCCCGCAAGGGCAATCTGCAGAGCCTGGAAGATGCATTTTCCGACCTGATCCTGGTAACTTCCCGGGGCAAACAGATAAAACCCAAAACGTTGGGCCAGAAAAGCTATATAGAGTCCATGCGCAACAGAGATATTGTCTTGTGTATAGGGCCGGCGGGTACCGGGAAAACCTACCTGGCTCTTTCCATGGCCATATATGCTTTAAAAAACCAGCAAGTACAGAGGATTATCCTTACCAGGCCGGCGGTGGAAGCAGGAGAACACCTTGGATTTTTACCGGGAGATTTCCAGGAAAAAGTGGACCCTTATCTGCGTCCCCTGTATGACGGCCTGTTTGACCTGCTGGGTGTAGACACCTACCACAAGTATAAAGAAAAAGGTATAATTGAAGTTGCGCCCCTGGCCTATATGCGGGGGCGCACCCTGGACGATTCTTTTGTTATCCTGGACGAGGCCCAGAACACTACTTCGGAACAGATGAAAATGTTTTTAACCCGCCTGGGGTTTGGCTCCAAGGCGGTTATTACCGGGGATATAACCCAGGTTGATCTTCCCCGGGGACAGTATTCCGGCCTGGAGGAAGCTTCCCATATTTTAAGAGGAATTGAAGGTATAGATATTGCTTACTTGACGGAAAGCGACGTGGTAAGGCACCCTCTGGTACAGGAAATAATAAAAGCGTACGACGAATACAAGGGCAAAAAGAAGAAGGAGACTGGAAACAGATGAAAACTTCGCCCCGGTTGAAAGATATTCTTTTAAAACCGTTTTTTTTAACCAGGGATGTTCGCCTGCGGAGGTTATTCCTGGCGGGAATTATCTTTGCCATTATTTATAGCTTGTTAATAATGGTTATTATACCTTCCCGCGTTTCAGTGGAAGAAGGAAAACCCAGCCCCGAGGATATCAAGGCTCCCCGTGATGCTATTGATCATCATACTACGGAAAAACTGCGGGAGCAGGCGGCTGCTGAAGTGGAACCGGTGTACTCTTATAACTCCAGTATTGTAGAAAGAAGCCGGCAAGAGATGCAGGAATTTTTTTTGAATATACAGGAGTTGAAAAATTTACAACAGGAAAAAGGTGAAGGGGAAGGGGAAGAAGAAAAAGCAGAAGAGTATAACCGGAAAATGGAGGAAATCATATCCGGTTATCCCGGCCTGCAGGAGGCCGACCTGGAGCAGTTTATAAAAAGAGAAGAGATATTTATATTCGAACTTTATGAGAACCTGGAGCAGAAAATTACCGGAGCAATGGAGGACGGTATAAAACGGGATGAACTGAAAAAAACCCGTGAAAAACTGGCCCTGGAGATAGAAGATTACAATTATTCCGCTGTTGTAGAACGGGTGAGCAAGGAGCTGGTAAATTCCCTGGTACGGCATAACATGATACCGGACCCGGTAGCTACCGAGGAAAAAAGGGAAGAAGCCCGGGAAGAAGTGGACCCTGAGCGTATATTACAAGGCACCCTTATTGTAAGTGAAGGGGAAATTGTAACAGAAAGGCATATTAACCAGCTGGAATCCCTGGGTTTAATGCCGGGCGGGCGCACCGAATATTCTTCTTATACCGGGTTGTTTTTGATACTGTTAATATTTTTCTTTATCGTGGGTATATATCTTTACGTGTTTGATAGAGATGTTTACCGGGAATCCTCCATGCTGCTGCTGTTGGGGCTTATAGTTATTATAACCCTGGGTTTCAGTATGGCCATGGCTTATTTTTCCGCGTACCTGGCCCCGGTGGCCCTGGGTATAATATTGATAGCCGTATTATTTAACAGTAACTTGGCCATGCTGTTGAACGTAATAATGGCTCTTTTAGTAGGGTTGATTAATGACGGGGAGATGGGAGTAATAATCATGTCCCTGGTTTCCGGTATGGTTGCTATTTACAGTGTATCGCGCCTCAGCCAGAGGGCAGACCTGGTAAAAGCTGGTATTTTTGTGTCCGGGGTAAATGCCCTGGTTATACTGGCCGTGTTTCTTTTTACCGGGAATTTGCAGCTGGAATACGGTCTATTGCAGGATTTTGGTTACAGCCTCTTTGCAGGTGTAGGCAGTGGTTTACTTTCTGCGGTAGTGGCTATAGGATTACTGCCTTTCCTGGAAACCGGATTCGGCCTGACTACTGCGGTATCGCTGCTGGAATTATCTAACCCTAACCAGCCTCTTTTGCGCAGGCTTTTGATGAAAGCTCCGGGTACCTACCATCACAGTGTGCTGGTAGGCAACCTGGCGGAAGCTGCTGCAGAAGAGGTGGAGGCGGACCCCTTACTGGTAAGGGTAGGGGCGTACTATCACGACATCGGCAAGGTTAGACGGCCTTACTTTTTTACAGAAAACCAGTTTTCCCGTGAAAATCCGCATAAAAAACTGTCTCCCAGTTTGAGTGCCTTAATTATAAGGTCCCATATAAAAGATGGGATAGAAATCGCCCGGCAGGAGAGGCTTCCTTTTGTCTTGATAGATATTATACGCCAGCACCACGGGACCAGCATGATATCGTTTTTTTACCAGGCAGCCCGCGAAAACGGGAGAACTGATATCCCGGAAAAAAGTTTCCGTTATGAAGGCCCCCTGCCTCAAACCAAGGAAGCGGCCATAATCATGCTGGCGGATGCCGTGGAGGCAGGTGTGCGGGCCCTTTCCCGTCCGGTAGGGGGGCGTATTGAAGGGCTGGTGCGTAAATTAATAAAAGAAAAACTTAACGATGGTCAGCTGGATGAAAGCGATATTACTTTAAAGGACCTGGATAAGATAGGTGATGCGTTTGTATATATATTATCCAGCGTATATCACGCACGGGTGGAATACCCGGAAAAAGAATTTAAGGCAGAAATGGAGGAATAACTTTTGAAGATTGATTTTGCCGCCCGGGGCTTGCCTCCTGGAAGCAATTACTACAAGTACAGAAAAAAAATAGAAAAAGAATTTAAAACAATTTACCGTGTTTTTGCAGAAAAAGAGCGGTTACCAGGGGCGGAAACGGTAATAATATTTTGCAACGATCCTTATATTGCCGGGCTTAACCGGGAGTACCGCGGAAGGAAAGGTCCTACCGATGTGTTGAGTTTTTATTATGTTGACCATGGGGAAGTTGAGTTTTACCGGGGGAGCGTAGAAGAATTTTACCTGGGAGAAATCTATATTTCCCTGGACCGTGCCGCGGAACAGGCTGCACGGAGGAGGGCCTCCCTGATCAACGAGTTAAGAAGGCTGGTGGCGCACGGCCTGTTTCATCTTGTTGGCTGGGATCACCGTAATCGTAGTGAAGAACTGGGGATGAGGCTCAGGGAAAGAGAACTCCTGCGGTGGGCGCAGAGAGAAAAGAAAAACAGCCGGAGGAAGTAACCATGAAGAGAAGTTTGAAGCGGAGCTTCCAGGATGCTTTTACCGGGTTATGGTTTTGCCTGGGAACCCAGAGAAACATGGTTATTCATGTAACCGCGGGATTACTGGCTATAGGTTTGGGTTTTTTCTTGCAGGTTACAGTGTTGGAAAAACTAATATTGTTGATAGTCATTTTTTTTGTTATTATCCTGGAGGTGGTTAATACTGCTATAGAAAAAGCGGTGGATACAGCCACCCGCGATTACGACCGCAACGCATACTACGCCAAAGTAGTGGCTGCTTCTGCGGTGCTGTTGGCTGTTTTTTTGGCAGTAATAACCGGTCTGGTAATACTGGCTCCACCACTCTATCGCCTGGTATGGTAATGGAGGTTGACTGGTGCTGAGTTGAACCGGGGATCAACACCGGCACATAAGGAGCAAAAAAAACGATACTGAAATTTTTACAAGGTACTGTGCTTAACTCGTAAAATAAGTTAAAATAATATTAAATCGGTACCGGTTATACAAACATAAAATGCAAATTATTTCAAATTAATTATGTTTAAAAGAGGAATCGGGTAATGAAAGAAAGAAATAGTGAAAGCAGTGCCAATAAAATAATATTTATATTTGCGGCGGCCCTGCTGGTCTTGTTTTCCATAAATACCCTTCTGGTATTGAATACCTATAAACACCTTGCCGAGGCCGGCAATAACCAGGAGGCAGAAATGGAGCTGGACTACAAGCAGGCTGTAGCCATGGATATTTTAGAATACAGCCGCCAGTTTGCCAGGGACCTGGGCGTGCTGGAAAAATCTTCAGTAAAAGAAAGGCTGGCGAATTTTAATTACGAGGTGGAAACATCTTCCGAAGGTGAAGACTTGACCCAGATAATCCTGACGGAAGGCCGCAGGTTGCAGGAAATTATTTTGAGAGAATGGGAGATTGAGTTGCAGGAAAATGTCCTGGCGGTAATTAACCGGGATGAAAATGTAAAAGAAACAGGCAGGACTACCCACCTTGGCCTGGTTATAGATAGGGATAATATTGAAGTAAGCCCCGGCAATTTGTTGCAAGATTCTACAGTATCGCGTATACAGGAAATATATCAATCCAGTAATCCGGGGCGCAGCCATGAAATAGATATAGAAATTCGGGAAGGGGAAGGTTACCTTATATCCCCTGATGACCCGATGGAGCAAATCAAAGCTCTTAACGAGGAAATTGACGATCTGCGCCTTACATTGCGGGAGTTGAGAGTGGAAGCCGGTATGGCGGAGATGAGGGGTGAAGGAGTGGTAGTGGAACTATCCGACCGGGAAGGGGCAGTTACTTCCGATGCAATTATCCATGATACTGATGTAAGGGATCTGGTAAATGAACTTTACGCTTCCGGGGCACAGGGAGTGGCCGTGGGCGACCAGAGGCTTACCGCTACCTCTTCTATAAGGTGCGCGGGCAACCTGATCAAGGTGAACGGGAACATCATTCCGGTTCCGGTGGAAATCAAGGCAGTGGGAGATCCCGAACTTCTGACCAGCGGCCTGCAAATTATAAAAAACAACCTGGAGGTTCAGAGAAACCTCGGTTTTAATATAGAAACCAGGGAAGAGATTACTCTTCCCCCGTACTAAAAAGGGGTGTCAGGTGTAGAAATGTCTGCTGAAAAGTTTAGTATGCACCGCAGGTTAATTGAGTATGCCTGGAAGGGGCGGCGCAGTGCCTATTCCCATTATTCCGGTATTGCCGTGGGAGCGGCTCTTCTGTGTGGTAACGAGGTTATATACCAGGGGGCCAATGTAGAGAACTCTTCTTACAGCCTGACCGTTTGCGCGGAAAGGGCTGCCTTGCTGAAAGCATTTCTGGAAGGGGAAAGGCAGTATATTGCCCTGGCTATAGCTGCTGACACACGTTCCCCTCTTCTGCCTTGTGGAGCATGCCTTCAGGTTATTCATGAGCTGGCGGGTAATATCCTGGTTATATCTGCAAACTTAAAAGGCCAAAAGCTGGAACACAACCTGTCAGAGCTTTATCCCCATCCTTTTTCTTTTGAAAATGCAAGGAGAAAGGAATTAACCGGTCAGAAAAAATAAATGTAGAGGATACAGGCTATAAAGACCACAAACATTACTACAACGGTTACTTCAAAGCTGGTGACGGGAATTAAAAATATGCAGCCGATAAGGAGTATAAAGAATATTATGTTAATAATTAAGGCCCTGTTCCCCTTGCTTTTCCAGTCTTTTTGCTCTTTTTCCGAAGTGGGCTGTTTTGGAGATTGGCTCATCTAAAACACCTCCGGTTTTGAACATTTTACTTTTTTTATTCATTATACCCCAGGTTAAACTGGGTGTCGATAGACAAGACTAATATCCAAAATTAATTTAATATTTTGGTGGAGGTTACCATGTTCAAATCGGGTTTTGTATCTGTTATTGGCAGGTCCAACGTTGGCAAATCAACCCTGGTTAACGCCCTGACCGGTTTTAAAGCCGCTATTGTTTCCGATAAACCACAAACTACCCGTAATCGTATTATGGCGGTCTTGACCCGTGATAATTCCCAGTTGATTTTTCTTGATACCCCGGGGATGCACAAGCCCAAGAACAGGCTGGGCTCGTATATGGTCTGGAGCGCAAAGAGTTCTCTCAAGGATGTAGAAGTGGTACTTTTCATGGTGGACGGCGGTTCCCCGCCGGGGGGCGCCGAATATTACCTGGCAGAGCTTTTGCAAGGGATAAAGGCTCCCGTTTTCCTGGTTATAAACAAGGTGGACCTTTTAAAAGGGGAAAAAGTTGCTCGCCGCCTGGAACAGTATGAAAAGTTATTTCCTTTTACCCGTTCTTTTACCATATCTGCTTTAAAAGGCATGAACTTGGAAGATCTGGTGCAGGATGTTGAAGAATACATACCCGAGGGCCCCATGTATTTTCCGCCGGGCATGGTGACAGACCAGCCGGAATCTTTTGTAATAAGCGAGATAGTGCGGGAAAAAATAATGGCCCTTACCCGGGAGGAAATTCCTTTTTCTGTGGCCGTGGAAGTGGAAGATTACCGTAAAAGAGAAAACCAGGATGTTTTAGATTTGCGCATGACCATCTATGTAGAAAAGAATTCTCAGAAAGGCATTATAATCGGCAAGGAGGGAGGTCTTCTCAAGGAAATAGGGACCCGGGCGCGCCAGGAAATAGAAGCTCTTTTAGGCTTAAAAATATACCTGGACCTTTGGGTTAAGGTGAAGCCGGACTGGAGAGACAAGGAAGGTTTTCTGCAGCAGATAGGATACCGTAGAGATACTTGAACTGCGGGGTGAGGATGTGGCGGATTTTGCAAACCGGCTCCTGGAAAAATCCAGGAAAAAAAATTCGGTGCTGGTGGTGGGGCTGGATCCCGATATCAGCAAATTCCCGGGAAGTTTACTGCCGGCCAGGCCGGAAGGAGAGCAAGTACAGGAAGCGATAATTCGTTTTAACCGGATGGTTATAGATAATATAGCCGGGTACGCCGTGGCGGTAAAGCCGCAGCTTGCCTTTTACGAGGTTTTTGGAAGCCGGGGGATTAAAGCCCTGGAAGACACTGTATCTTATGCTCGGGATAGCGGCCTCCTGGTTATTGCTGATGCAAAGCGGAACGACGTGGGTTTTGTATCTGAAGCTTACGCCGAAGCTTTCCTGGGGAAGGGCCCCCTGAGTGCGGATGCGGTTACGGTAAATCCTTTCCTGGGCTCTGACGGTATGGTGCCTTTTATAGAAAAAGCGGCGGAAGAATCCCGGGGGGTATTTTTCCTGGTCAAGACCTCAAACCCTTCTTCCGGGGAAATACAGGACCTGGCTACGGATTCCGGGCGCCCGGTTTATGAAAGGGTGGCCGGGTTGATAAACAAAAATTTATCTGCTTATGAACCGGGCTCTGAAGGTTATTATTTTGCCGGTGCGGTGGTGGGTGCCACCTATCCGCGGGAGGCCCGGTTACTGCGCGAAATGTTGCCGCAGTGTATTTTATTGGTCCCGGGGTTTGGAGCCCAGAATGCCGATGCCTCCCGGTTAAGCGTTTATTTTGACCGGGAGGGCAGCGGGGCAGTGGTTAATTCCTCGCGAAATATCATTTATTCTTATTTGTCCGGGGACAGGGATAAAGAAAAAGCAGATGAAGAAGAAGCAAGCCGCTGTATAGAACGGGCCGCGGAAGAAGCCAGGAACCGGCTGAATGCAATAAGATTTGGTTAAACAAGTGTCTGTGACCCGCTGCGACCATCACAACAGCAAATAACCTGGTGGAGGAAATAAATTTGAAATGGAACCAGACAGAAGCCCTGGTATTGGCAACCCGGCCCCTGGGAGAAGCGGATCGCCTGGTTACTCTCCTTACCTGGAGCAAGGGTAAAACATCGGCAGTAGCCCGGGGGGCGCGAAAAACAAAAAGCAAACTGGCTGCCGGGGTAGACCTGTTTACGCGGGCTTATATATCCCTTTACCGGGGAAAAAGCCTGTATACGATTACCCAGGTAGAAGTTAAGGAAAAATTTGACCGCTTTCAGCTTGATCCTCTCATGTATTCCTACGCCTCTTATTTTGCCGAGCTCATGTATAGATTCCTGGTAGAAGAAGAACAGCACCCGGAGATGTACCGCCTCCTGCTGGAAGGGTGGAGAGCCCTGGAATACACAGAAGATTACCAGCTTTTGGCACGTTCTTACGAGTTGAAGATGCTGTATTTTAACGGCTATTCCCCGCGTCGGGAAGAGTGCGTGATCTGTTCCCGCAATTTGAAGCCCGCATGGTTCAGCATTAACCTTGGAGGTGTGGTTTGCAATAGCTGTGCCGGTGGCAGCGGAGAGTATTTATCGGTTTTGCCGGGCTCTGTTTCCCTGGCCGGTCACCTTGAGCAAACCCCGTTTACCGGTTTAAACCGGATCAAAGCTTCCTTGCCCCAGAAACAAGAACTAAGAAAAATAACAGTTCCTTTTTTAAGCTATCACCTGGAACTGGGAAAATGCCGCTCCCTGCATTACATTGAGGAATGGGAAAAAAACATCAGGGTGGAATAAATATCACCGCGATAACTTAAAATAATAATAACTACCCGGATTGAAAAGTAAAGCATTAAATGCGCGGGCAATTACCAGTACAAAAGGCAGCAACGCATACCAGTATAGACTATAGAGTATAGAAACAGGAGGTAATAAGAGATGGATATTACCCTGGAAATGATAGACGAAGTAAGAAGCAGGAGCGGAGTGAGTTACCGGGAAGCATGTGAGGCGTTGGATGCAGCGAACGGCAGTGTAGTGGAAGCCCTGGCCGTGTTGGAAGAAGGCCGGGGGGATACCCGTGAAATATTGAAAAAAAACGTGAAGGAAGTATACCGCCGCTGTAAAGAAGCCCGCGTGGAAATCAACGTGGGGGACAATAACAGCCTGAAGATTCCCCTGGTGTGGGGAGCACTGGGAGCGGCGGTGTTTCCCAAGTATACTGCGCTGGGAGTGCTTGGTCTTATGCTTGCCCAGGGAGCACTGCAGGTTAAAAATAACCCGGATACTGGAGAAGACGAAGGTGAAAATGAAAAAGATGATGCTGCACCACTTGCAACTGGTCAGGCAGGCAATATAATTGAGGGGGAATAAATCCTCCCCCTCTGACCTGGGGCTGATCGTTATACACACTTGACACCGGTTAAGAGTCTTTTTACTTTTCTCGTCTTTTACTTCTGACTTCCAACTTCTTGAATTGGTGGTCTTTACTTTTCTCACCTTTTACTTCTAACTTCCGACCTCTAACCTCTAACATCTAATAAGGTATCCCCCCCATCTTAATCTTTCCCCCCCGGTGGGGGGGAAGAAAGAAGCCCGCGGCAAGGAAGTATAAAATAACCCAAAGATTGTAGCTTTACCCCCCGGTGTCAAGTGTGTAACTATATCAGCACCAGGGGGGAGGAAGATATTTCACACCAATGTGAGTGCTACCGCCAGGGGGGGGGAGGAAGATGTCGTGGCGTCAATGTGGAGGCTACTTAACACCAGACGGAAGAGCAACGAGCTTTGTCCTGTGGTGCAGCAAGCAAAAGGGTTGTGTTTATACCGGCAGCGAGCATTGATTTGCTATATCAAACGCGCGCAGCGGCTGAAGATAAG